>JACPYZ010000048.1 GCA_016195765.1 Candidatus Curtissbacteria bacterium
ATTGTATATGGAGAAACAATTTCTGGATCGCTATCTGCGGCTTCTTCTATTTCGCCAGTGGTGATTCCATGAGGATAAAAGTTGCCACCGGAATATTTATCGTTCGCTTGGAGATCAAAAATATCCCCTGTCATTTTTGCCGCATCGATTAAGATTGGCAATATTTCTTTTTCGTCAGGTTTGAGGTTGGCAAAAGCAGCTTTTTCTACTTTGAATAAAATAGTAGATTGCATTATTTGATTTTTTTAATTTTGTACTTTGCGCGGACGATTGGGGTAACTACTTCTATTTCTTCTCCTACTTTTGCCCCTAAAAGGGTGGCACCGAGTGGCGATTCATTACTGATCATTCTTTTTATTGGGTTTGCTTCCATTGTACCTACAATTGTAAATTCATCTTCGTGGCCTTCGACTTCCACAACGACAGTTGAACCGATAACGACAAAATCTGTCTTGTGTTCTTTTTCGATTATTTGATTACGGTGTAAAACTTCTTCTAGTTCTTGGATTCTTGTTTCTAGGAGGCTTTGGGCTTCTTTGGCTGCATCATATTCTGAGTTTTCGGCAAGATCGCCAAATTCGCGAGCATCTTCGATTCTTTTGATTACAGCTGGGCGCTGAATTTTGGAGAGTTCATCATACTCGCTCCTGAGCTGTGCTAAGCCCTCTTTGGTGAGCATGAATTTTTTGGTTCTCTGCACCATGTTTTCCCGACAAGAGCTTATTTTATTGCAAAAATTTTACAAGGTCAAGGATCTACCTATGGTTGACTTCTAAGGACAAAATTACTAAACTCTCTCTTTCATGGACAGATTAGGTGGCTTTTTAATGTCTGCTGACTTTAGCGAGGGTTTGGTTGCTAAATTATGGAAGAACTTGGCGAAACAGTCCAGGCCTTTCTGGAACAAGAAGACGAACAAGTTAATCTAGAGACTTCTCAACTCCTGTATTATCTTATGGTTGCTGTTGCAGTCTCTAGACAAGGTAGCATTGAGAAATCTATAGATCAATTTCGAACTTTGCGTGCGGCAAGAATAGAATTACCAGCAACTCTAGGTTTGGGATTTCGTGAACTTTCAGAAAGTGTTGGTCTTGCACACGGTGCATGTATGCCCGGATCCTTTTCTGCCGATGTTAATGGCAGAGTTGCAGACGTATTTTTAAAAGTTGATAACTTAATTGAGATCACTGGAAAAGGTAGTTGGGAAGGAATTTTGGCGAAACTTTAGCCGTTTTTTACAGCTTTAAACCCAACTAAATGACAAGGGATTGGTAAAATTTTTCTTTCTATGGCAAGGCCATTAATCTCCAAACCTCTACCTGTCTGGACTACATCAAGACCGAGACAACCAGATACACCCTTTAATCTTCTTGTTTGAATACCATAGTTAGTTGAATTGACTATTCCGTCAATATCGCCATCTTGCCCAACTACCCAAATATCCACACCGGGAATGGGGTTGGGTTGTTTGCTCGTGTAGTGTCTTTGGTAATTCTCTTGATAGACTAGGAAATCACTGCCGCCATCTTGCTGTTGTAAGACAAGCCTTTGCGGGTTAAGTGATCTTGCAAACTCTTTTGCGATCTCTAATTGGTTTTTTTTGGCTTCAATCAAAACGTGTTGATTTGTGCCTCTAGATGCGAGCATCATTCTTCCTAAATCTGCTCCTGCTCGACCTATTAAGCATAAATATGGGTTTACCCACCCGTTTTCTGGTGGAAGCGGAAGAACTAATAGGTCCGCTCGTCTATTATCTATGCCATTCATTGAAAACGTATCTCCACTTTGCATGCTGTCTATCGCGGCTTGAAGTTCATTGAAAGGCGCCTGTTTGGGAATTCTTTGACCGTCAATAGTTATGTCTGTGAGTCTATCTAATGAAAAATAACCTGCAATAAACTGATCAATAGAACTTACGGCAAGAGTTCTTTTCGCTCTGTCTCTAGTTACCTTGTCTATGGGGTAAAGCAACTCCAAAATTCCTTTTCTTGCAATGACTGTTGCGCCTCTTGTGGATAGCTCAACCTGGCCACCTGGCAAACTTATGGGCGCACTACTTTGAGCATGTTCTTGCACGTCGCTACTTGCAACTTTATCCATTAGTCTTGCAATGCCTGATCCTATCAAAGGAGCTGGAGCAGAAACAGCATCGCTTAGAGCATCAAAAACTACTTGACCATTTGCTTGACCAAAATAATCCTTAAGGTGGGGGCTGTGAGGAATTATTACTATTCTGGGTCCCTCACCAGGCTGTTCTCTTCGTAAAAAAGCCGGTATGGCTGCTCTCATCAGGTTGGTCAGCCTTGATTTACTATCCGCTTGAGAAAGATGTTCGCTCCCATTACCAAGATGTCCTCCTGTTAAGGGGATTGGTCCCGATGATCCAATTACAAACTCTCTCTCTACGACACTTCTTTCGGCCATGGTAAGAGATTCTATCATAAGTGTTTGAAATTTCCAATGAACCTCGCTTAGGCTTGTTTTTAGGCTGTAGACGCCAATCTTATACAAAATATATAATTTGATCCGTTTACTTGGCGCTATCGTCTAGTGGTTAGGACGTATGGTTCTCATCCATATAACCGGGGTTCGACTCCCCGTAGCGCCACCGCGTCAGAACTGAATATTGCTTATCGTCACATTTACTGTCATAAATGTGACTGGTTACTTATTTGTTCTTCCTTTCAAAATCCTTCGGATTTTGGTTGAAACACTGAATGAGAAAAGTTTTAGTCTGCCTAATATCTATCTTTGTGCTCCTAGGCTCGTACTCGACCGTAATGGCCGAGGATTTTAACTTGCCTCAGGCTTCTGATGGCGAGATTCACCAGGCTCAAAACAGGCTCGTGCCACTACGTTTTTTGCCAAATCAGCCTTGGTATTTTCTGATTACAGTAAAAGAAGAAATTGATAGAATTTTTCAACCTTCAAGCGCAAAACGGGCGCAATTCGATCTTATTCTTGCCGGAAAACGTTTAAAAGAAGCATATGCTCTGGTTCAAAAAGGCGATTTACAAGGATCTTCTAATGCACTTTTGAAATATAGTGAAAGATTAGTTAAATTGGACGAAAATTTAAATCGGGCCAGATCTCAAAACCAAGAGGTGAACCCACTCGTGCTTGCCATGGCTGAACAGTTTAAAAGCCATGAAGTATTGATCTTTGCAATTAACGATTCTCGCAAAAAACAAGCAAGTGACAGTGATCTGGAAAACGCTTTTAAAAAGGCTTTGGGTGCTTTTATCGCATCTGTAAACAATTTGAACCAGATTAAACCCGGAGTCCGTGATCGTTTTAAATCTGCAACGGAAAGCGCAAAACCAAATGAATCAACAGATACTGCAGTACCACAGGAAGAGGCACCTAAAAGAACTTATTCTCCCAGAAAGATAATTTATTAAGCGAGTTGAAAAAGCTTTATAAGAAGCGGAATTAAAAGAATTGCCACAATATTAACGATTTTGATCATTGGGTTTATGGCTGGGCCAGCTGTGTCTTTATAAGGATCGCCCACAGTGTCCCCAGTTACAACTGCTTTGTGGGTCTCTGAACCTTTCCCTCCAAAATGGCCTGCTTCCACGTATTTTTTAGCATTATCCCAAGCAGCGCCACCTGTGGTCATTGAAATTGCGACAAAAATACCAGACACAATTGTACCGATCAAAAGCCCACCAAGCGCTTTCGGGCCAAGTGTTACTCCTACCAAAATTGGCGCAATAATTGGAATAAGAGCTGGAACAATCATCAGTTGTAAGGCTTTTTTGGTAACAATATCGACTGCTTTGTCGTACTCTGGTTTCCCTTTGCCACTTAGAATACCGGGGATTTCCTTAAATTGACGCCTGACTTCTACTACTACTGCCCCACCCGCGGAGCCCACAGCTTCCATAGCAAAAGAAGCAAAAAGATATGGTAATGAAGCCCCTAGTAGAAGACCCACCAAAACACGGGGGTCAGACAAGCTAAATTCCACTTGGACGCCTCTTGCAAGTAGTTCTTGGGAAAACGCCGCAAATAGCACAAGCGAAGCCAGAGCCGCAGATGCTATTGCATAGCCTTTGGTAATCGCTTTTGTTGTATTTCCAACAGCATCTAAGGGATCCGTGATATTGCGAATTTTTGATGGTAAATTAGCCATTTCGGCAATGCCACCAGCGTTGTCGGTAATTGGTCCGTAGGCATCGATTGCAACAATGATACCCGTTAGAGAGAGCATGGAAACTGCGGCAATTGCAACACCATAGACGCCTGCCAAAGAGTAAGAGACTAAAATACCGGCACAAATTATAATAATGGGAAAGAACGTTGATTTCATGGAAATAGCAAGCCCAGCGATTATATTTGTGGCGTGACCCGTGGTTGAAGCTTCAGCAATATGTTTGACCGGACCGTACTTTGTGCCAGTGTAATATTCTGTGACAAATACCATGAGTAGCGTGACCACAATGCCAACGAGTGATGCAAAATAAATATTGATTGGGTCAAAGAAACCATTTTGGTTCATCATGATTAGGGTTGCTGGATAAAACCCAAGAGCAGACAAGGCGGACGCCACTATAAGACCAACGTAAAGAGCTCCCATAATACTTTTGTTTCTGGGTAATTTAACAAAAAGCGTGGAGATTATCGTGGCTATCAAGCCGACGCTACCAAGAACAATTGGATACAAGATTGGACCAATTGCGCTGTGAAAGAAAAGTGATCCTAAAAGCATTGCAGCAACAAGAGTTACAGCATAAGTTTCAAAAAGATCAGCAGCCATTCCGGCGCAATCTCCGACATTATCCCCAACGTTGTCTGCAATTGTTGCTGGGTTCCTTGGATCGTCTTCTGGAATATTTGCTTCTGTTTTACCAACCAAATCGGCTCCAACATCTGCGCCTTTGGTGAAAATTCCACCGCCGAGTCTTGCAAAAATTGAGATTAGCGAACCGCCAAATCCAAGCCCGATTAAACCTTGAACATCACCGGTTGCCCCAAAATAACCTGCAACAGAAAGAAGTGAGAGGCCAACAACTAGTAAGCCTGTTACTGAACCACCAGCAAAAGCTACAGAAAGAGCATGTCCTAAACCTTTTTTGGCTGCTTCTGCTGTCCTAACATTAGCCCTTACAGAAATGTTCATGCCTATAAATCCCGATGCGGCGGATGCAACTGCCCCGATTATGAAACCAATTGCAGTTGGAAGTGATATTGCCTGCCAAATAACACCAAATAAAATAACGGCGACTATTGCCACCACTGTGTATTGACGCTTGAGATATGCCGATGCGCCTTCTGCGATTGCCTCTGCAATCTCGCGCATTTTGGGAGTTCCAGTTGGAAGGGCGATTATTTTGAAAGAAGTTAAAACACCATAAAGAATAGCTGCAACTGATGCAGCTAGTGCAAATGGCAGACCAAATGCGGGATTAATGCTTAATAAATCCATAAATTGATAATAAAATTAAACTTTGGTATTGCGATACGCTCATTGAAATTTGGTCGTTTCAATAGTACTTCGCAATAGGGGTAATATATACAATAGCCACTTACAAAAGCAAGTAGAATTGGTTAGTGGGCAACTGGAGTGAAAGGCACTTCTTCAGCGTCTTTTCGTTTTTCGTTTTTCTTTTCCTTCTGACCTTTTTCAAGCAGAGGCTTGGTTAGTGCCACTTTTAAGACCTCGTCCATATGCTCTGCCAGTATGAATTGCATGTCTCGTCTAACATTTTTTGGAATGTCTTCAAGGTCTTTGCCGTTGTGCTTCGGCATGATAACTGTAGTTAGGCCGGCTCTGTGTGCTGCTAAAACTTTTTCTTTGACTCCACCAATTTCCAAAACTCTACCTCGAAGTGTCACTTCGCCAGTCATTCCTACTTCTTTGCGAACTGGAATTTTGGTGAGGGCGGAAACTAAAGCCGTTGTTATGGCGATACCTGCAGAAGGTCCTTCTTTTGGCACCGCACCTTCTGGTACATGGATGTGGACATCGGTTTTACTTGCAAAATTTTCTGGCAACCCAAGATCTTTTGCACGAGACCTTACATAAGAAAGCGCTGCTTGAGCTGATTCTTTCATCACCTCACCAAGTTGCCCAGTTAAAATTAATTGGCCCTTGCCTGCCATAAGCGTCACTTCTACAAAGAGAATTTCCCCACCAGCCGCCGTGACAGACAAGCCCGTGGTCATACCAATTTCGTCTTTGATTTCGGCAATTGCTTTTGTATATTTACGAGGCCCCAAATATGTTGGGAGTTGCTTTGGTGAAATGTTAACTCTGGTTTTTGTTTTATCGCTTGCAAATTTTTTGGCAATTTTTCTGTAGACAGTTGCAACTTCCCTTTCAAGTTCACGCACGCCGGCTTCTCTGGTGTACGATCCAACGATTTCTTTAACTGCAGGATCTCCGATTTCGGCTTTTTCTTTGGTTAGACCGTGAGCTTCTAATTGTTTAGGCATTAAGAATCTTTTTGCGATGTACGCTTTTTCTTCCTCTGTGTAGCCAGCAAAACTGATAATTTCGAGCCTGTCTCGAAGTGCCGGTGGAATTGTGTCCAGAACGTTGGCGGTTGTTATAAACATTACGTCCGAAAGGTCGTAAGGCACTTCTAGATAGTGGTCTGAAAAAGCATTATTTTGTTCAGGGTCTAGGGCTTCTAGAAGCGCAGATGATGGATCTCCACGGTAGTCTGTACCAATTTTATCGATTTCATCGAGCATAA
>JACPYZ010000049.1 GCA_016195765.1 Candidatus Curtissbacteria bacterium
AGGGATGCTTCAACTGTGGCAAGAGCGGCCGTGTGAAAGACAAAATCGATACTATTTTTTGTAATAAATGCATGGGTTCGAAAAAAGTCTGTAATATCAAAAATCTCGTAAACAATTTTTTTATCAAGTTCCTTATCAAAAAAATAAGACTTCGGATTAAATTGAACATCAACAACAAATACATTCGCGTCTTTTTCTAATAAAGCCGCAGCGAGATGACTTCCGTAAAAGCCAAATCCGCCTGTTACTAAAATATTTTTTCCTGCTAAGCCCATATTTTCCAGGCAGGATTAGCACTCCACATTTCATTCAGATCAGAAACGTCATTATAAGTGTCCATTGCATGAAAAAATCCTGGGTGCTCAAAAAGGCTAACTTGTTTTTTTGAAATGAGTGGGTCGAAAACATCCTCTATCATCGTGTTAGGTTTTAAATACTTAAATATTGATTTATTAAAAACCATAAAACCGCCGTTAATGCTCTGTTTAATTTGGGCTTTTTTCTCAAAGCTTTTTACATAACCTTCCCGGTCAGCACTAGCCCCACCATACTTTAATGTAGGATATACGCCGGTGAATGTTGCGACTGCCCTTTTTGCAGTGTGGAAACTTAAAAGTTTTTTAATATTTATATCGGCAAGACCGTCCCCATAAGTTAGCATAAACTGGTCCGTGTCAATATATTTTTGAACACGCCTTAGACGTTCTCCAGTTAAAGATTCGAGACCAGTATCAACAAATGTTATCTTAAACTTTTCATTTTCCGATCTTCGGTAATGGATGATTTTATTGTTTGCAGTGTTAAGACGAAAATCACCGTCGTAGTATTTTTTGTTAACGAAATAGTCCTTTATGATATTACCTTTGTAACCAAGCGCAATAATAAAGTCGTTAAAACCCCAATGACTATAAATCTTCATAATATGCCAGAGTATCGGTTTACCACCGATTTCAATCATAGGTTTCGGTTTGAATTCTGTTTCCTCTTTTAACCTGTAACCAATTCCTCCGCAAAGTATTACTGTTTTAATCTTTTTCATTTTATGTCGGGTTGAATTGTACAAACAGTAGAGTGCATTATCAATTAGTTATGAATACTTTTATTTCTCCAAAAGATTTATACAAACTAGTCTTCTTTTTGAGTTCGCCGGCAATCGTGGTGGCAATCTGCGGGTTTTGTAGGGTCGGACTAACAATTGTGGCGGTCATTTGTGGCGTAATATTTCCGCTAGGATTCAAATCTAGCGTTGAAGAAAACCTTTCATCCTCATAACTTTTTACTGGTAATTTTCCTTTTTGCCAAAAAAGATAAATATATCCATTTTGATAACAATCACCAGTACTTCTAAGTTCAAAGGGCTTGTCGCCGACAGCACCAATAACGTAACTGACGGCATCCATTTTGTTTTTTAAACCAAAGTTACTGTTCGTATGTGCAAGCGACCAAACATTTATAAAAGTAAAAACTACAAAAGAAAAAGATAAAAAAGGAATGAGGTAATCCCTCCTGATGGTTCCCAAGAAAACTGCAGCAACAAAAACCAAACCTGGGAACAAAACTACTAGAATCCATTCATATAAATATCCCGGTAAAAATAAGTTGTAAAAAGCAATTCCAGCCAGTGCAATTAGCAAATGATATAAAACTATTTTGTATCCAATAGAAGCTCCCTTTTTAGACGCCTTGAATATAAAAACTAATAAAACAAAAGCACAAATAATAGTTAGCAGAAGAGGAATCTCAAGCTGCCTACTCGTCAGCAGGCTTGGGCAAGGTAAGATTTGGTCGGATATATTCAAATTTCCTCCAATATAAAATATTCTTGAAAAAGTCGAAGGGAGGATTGTTAAAAGCCCTGGCAGATAAACTGGGCTAAATAAATGAGCAGATTTTTCGCGTGTTACAAATGTAATAAAAGAGCCAACCAGATAGTTGTTGTGTCTTAGGTTAAATATGAAAAGTGGGAGATGAGAAACAACAAATAGAAATATTAAAAACAGTAACGGCTTTATTCTCACTGTGTACTTAAATTTTAAATAACAAATAAAAGCCAAAAGTAATAAAGAAAGAGAAGACCCTTCGTTTTGGACGGCAACGAGCAGTGTTAAGCCAAGCAATAGAAAATATTTCTGTGACTGGGTTTTAACTAATTTGTAGATAAAAAAATAAACACAAAGTGAAAGAATTGGCACAAATGTTAAACCCGTAAATAATCTCGAGTAAACATTTACTAAGTAGGAAAAACCATATATGGCAGAAGCAATTAAAGCTATCCTTTCGCCAAACAAGTCGCGGCCGATCCGGTAAACAAGAAAAACTGTGATAGTTCCAAATATTGCCGCAATCAGCGGTAAGTAAGATGGATTCATGCCAACAATGCCATAAGAGGCAGCGATAATGTAATACATTAGTGGCCCAAGATATAAACCTCCCGGGATGGGGAATCCGATTAGTTGAGGTCGGTGCTCCACGAGTATCCTTTTTGTGGTGAGAGATAACATTTCCTCGTCAATGTGCCAAAAGAAAAAATCCTGCCCGTGCCAAACTCTTAGTAAAAAGGAGGCAACAAGAATAAATATTAAAAGAACTTTAGTTCTTTCTAGATTTTGAAGACCTACGTACATACTCTTTAATAACATCATTTGGTCTGCCAATCTTAACAATTTCTCCACCATCTATAAAAATCACCCTAGAGCAAATGCTCTTTATGGCATCCAGATTGTGAGAAACAAAAACGATTGTTTTGCGACCTGCAAATGAATGCATTTTTTCAAGACAACGCTTTTGAAAGTCTATATCTCCTACTGCAAGCACCTCATCAACCAGTAAAATGTCTGGATCGCTAAAAGCACAAACAGAAAATCCCAATCGAGAGTACATTCCCGAGGAATATTTTTTAATTGGAACATCTAAAAACTTTCCAATACCCGCAAACCGAACAATATCTCTGTATTGTTTTTTTATTTCGGCTTTACTCATTCCTAAAATAGCCCCATATAAATAAATATTTTCTTTTCCAGTTAATTCATGGTGAAGTCCTGCACCAAGCTCTATAAAGGCACCGATTCTGCCGCGCGCTTTAACCAAACCTTTTTCAGGATACGTTATTTTTGAAATAAGCTTTAGTATTGTTGATTTTCCGGCCCCATTATTGCCAATAATCCCAAGGCACTCACCAGGATTAACAGTAAATGAAATATTGCGCAAAGCATAAAACTTTTCTTGGTTTTTGCTCTTTGCAGAGGATAAACCAGAAAACTTTTCACCGATGATGTCTCGCAACAGGCCATACTTGCCCTTAGATGTCCGATAAGACTTTGCAATATTAATAAATTCTATCTGTCCTGTTTGCAATTCTTTTTTCATATAACGTCCGCAAACACTTTTTCTTTCTTTTTAAAGTAAGCGTAACCCAAAATTAAAATTACAAAAGACATTGCAATTGAATATGCAAGAGGAACCATTTGTGGGCTCCTGTTAAGTACTGTCACATCTCGAAAAGACTCAACAAGCCCAGCGGCCGGATTCAACAGAACATAAACTCGATATTTTTGCGGTATCTGTTCGACGGAATAAATAATAGGCGTTAAATACATAAATACTTGCAAAAAAATAGGAAGAACAAATCGAACATCTCGGTATAAAACATTAATTGCTGCAAGAATTAAAGATATACCAATAGTCAATGCTAAAAGTGATGGGATAATAATAAGAAGGTAAGCAATATTTGCGCCAATAGGCACCTTAAAAATAAAAAACATCAATATAAAAATTAAACCTGCGACAATAAAATCGAAAAATGCAGCAGCAATCGATGAAAGTGGCATAATTTCTCGAGGAAAATAAACTTTGGTAACAAGGCTGCTATTGTTAACAACCGACAAAGAACCGAAACTCAGTGCGCTACTTAAAAAACTCCAAGGAAGAAGCGCGCTATATGCAAAAACTGGATAGGGGATAGTCGAAAAAGAAACTTTTAGAAAAACTCCGAAAACAATACTGAAAATAAGTGTTAAAGCCGCAGGTTGTAGAATCGCCCACAGAAACCCTAGCAACGTCTGTTTATAACGAATTTTAATTTCTTTATCTGTAAAAGCTAAGAGAAGTTCTCTGAATTTAACTAGCTCAGATAGATTTCCGGTGAGTGTCATAAAACTTGTGAATCATAGAAATAACATATTCTTGATGAGAAGTCTTAAGTTTTGGAAAGATTGGTAGTGCCAGCAATTCTTTAGATAACTTTTCGGTAACAGGTAGGGCTGATTGCGCAAATTTTTTAAAAATAGGTTGCTCGTGCACAGGGGTGGGGTAATAAACATCTGTTGTTATATTTTTAGATTTTAAAAAAGTATAGAGTTGCGGGCGTTGTTTGGTTCTTATAACAAAAAGGTGGTTTACCGACACTCCACCTTCAACCGTATCTTGAAATTCAAGAGGTAAATTACCAAGTGCCCGCTGGTATCGTTTAGCAATTGTGGTTCTTAACAAATTATGTTTGTTGAGTCGCTTAATCTTTGCAGAAAGAATTGCAGCTTGAATTTCATCAAGTCTGCTATTGATGCCACGATAAGCATGCCAAAATCTTTTAGCTTGACCTCCGTGCCTAAGCATCTTAATCATTTTTGCCACTTTTCGACTGTTGGTCGTAACCATTCCTCCATCACCAAGCCCACCAAGATTCTTGGTTGGATAAAAACTGAATGCAGCCGCATCCGAAAAATTACCAACTTTTGTGCCTTTTATGGCAGCCCCGTGTGCCTGGCAAGCATCTTCAATAACAGCAAGTTTGTAAGTTTTGGCAAATTTTAGAATTGTTTTCATGTCGGCGGGGTTGCCATAAATATGAACAGGCATAATCGCCTTTACTTTTTTATCAATTCTGACAGCTGAGTCGTGCACATCCATTGTCCAGGTTTTCTCATCCACATCACAAAACACCGGAATGGCACCTTCCTCCATAATTGCGACAGAAGTAAAAGGGGATGTAAGTGAGACTGTAAGAACTTTATCCCCCGCAGAAATTCCATTTGCTCTTAATGCAAGCCTCAATGCATCTGTTCCACTGCCAACGCCAACTGCTTCTTTTGCTCCAATAAATTTTGCAAATGTTTTTTCAAATTTTTCAAGCTCATGCCCAAGAATATAGTTTTTAGAATCAATAACCTTGTTAATGTTTTTTTTAATCTCACGATATAAATCTGGTTCGAGAGCAATATCTGTAAGGGGGATCATTTTAAAAGTAGTGTTTCTTGTTCTTCAAGTAATAATCAATAGTCATTGCAATTGCCGTTTGTATATCAACTTTTGGTTGCCAGCCCAAATCTTCCCTTATTTTTTTAATGTCAGCAATGTAATTACCAATCTCGATTGCCTTTCTGTCTTTTGGAAACTTGATAAGACTCCATGAACCTCGACCGTAAATATTTATGCATTCTTCTACAAATCCCCTTAGTGTAATTGGACAGCCGCCAAGATTATATACTTCACCGTTTGATTTCGCACTTACAGCAGCCAGCATTAAAGCGTCAACTACATCGGAAACATAATTTACATCACGGATTTGAGTTCCGTCACCAAACAATTTAATTTCTTCCCCATCTATTAGTTGTCTGATAAACCAATTGAGAACACCCTGTTTAGGGTGATGCATCTGGTGGCGCGGGCCATATGTGTTTGTCATTCTCAAAGACGTGGTTTTTATACCATAAATTTTTCCGTACAAAAGATGATACTTTTCTGCAGCAATTGAATTTATTCCGTTGATGTCAGTTGGTTCCTGCAAATGTTTTTCATCGACTGGTGAATATAACGTACGGCCATACTGATTTCTAGTTCCGGCAAAAACAATTTTTACCGAAGGGTTAAATTGTCTGCATGCTTCAAGTAAACATAACTGAGCATTGCAATTTATTTCCAAATCCAAAAATGGATTTGTCATGCTATCTACGTGTGACAAAGTACCAGCGAGGTTAAAAATTATCTCCTTATCTTTTATTGCCTTTTTAACCTTCAAGCGGTTTCGCATGTCAGCAATCGTTACCTTGATGTTTTTTAAAATAGGGTGAATGTTAAATCTATTCCCGCCCATATCTGGAATGAGAGCATCAAGAACTTCGACCCTTGCTCCCTGACCAACAAGTTCAATTGCAAGATTACTGCCAATAAACCCCAGGCCACCCGTTACCAGAACATTCTTACCCTTAAATCTATTGTTTTTCATAATTTTGGCCTTGCAAACTAATCCAAAGTTCAGCTAGTTCAAATAACGTTTTCATAATTCTTTTGTAATTAAAAAATTGGGAATGACCGTATAGTCTCGGATAATGATGAACACCCGTTTCCACAAACCGGTATCCCCGATCCTGTAACTTCTTGACCAGTTCAACACATATAACTCCGCTGTTATACTTTAAGGAAATGTCATCAAGCGCTTTTTTCCTAACCAGTCGGAAGTCACAATCAACATCTTTAATTTTTAAGTTAAACAAAAATGTAGAAAAGTAATGATAAGTTCTCCCAATTACCAAGCGGTATGATGGATCGCTCCTTTTAATCTTATAGCCCTGTATGACATCTACTTTTTTTGAAATCAATTCAATCAATTTTTCCAGTTCTTTAACATCATATTGTCCATCTCCATCTGTATAAAAAACCCATTCGTATTTTGCGTTTTTAAAACCAGATTTTAAGGCGCCACCGTAGCCCATATTTTCCTTGTGAAACACAAGATTCAACCTTGGAATTTTAGCTTTCAATCTTTTTAAAATCTTCCTGCTTTCGTCCTTAGAAGCGTCGTCGATCACTATGATTTCATAAGTTCCTGCTAGCCTTTTAAGTAGATTGTTTGCATCCTCCACCAAAAGTCCTATTGAACCTGCATCGTTATAACAAGGGAAAAATACCGAAATTGAGGGTTTGGAGTTTAAGTTTGGTTTCGCAGCCATTGAAAGTAATTGGTTAGTCCTTCTTTTAGTTGAGTTCTAGACTTCCAGCCCAAAACTCTCCTAGCTTTTACTATATTTGCCCATGTTCTTTCAACATCACCCATTTGCGGCCCCCCAATTTTAACGATTGCTTTTTTGCCGGTGACATCTTCAACCGTCTGTATAAAATCCTTCAACAAAACAGGATTATCGCTTCCAAGGTTAAAAATTTCGAATTCTCCCGGCCATTCAATTGCTTTTAAAATACCGTCAACAATATCGTCAATATAAGTATAATCCCGGCTTGTGGAACCATCGCCAAATTGTTCAAATTCCCGGTTTTCTATTATTGATTTGGTCAGAATAGCCGGAGCCATATCCACCCGGCCCCTTGGACCATAAACTGTAAAAAATCGCAGTATAGCGCACTTTAGATGAAAGTTCTTGTTAAATGATTCTGTAAAGAATTCTGCAGAGCGTTTGCTAGCTCCATAGGGTGAAGCAATATCGACACAAGGGTCAGCTTCGTCAAATGGAACAGAAGGGGAGTTACCATATACAGAGGAAGAAGATGCCAAAATAAACTTTTCGATGTTATTTTCAACTGAAAGTTTTAAAAGATTAACAGTTCCAAGAACATTAACTTCGCCATAAAGCAGGGGGTTATTAATTGAAGGCCTAACACCCGCTCGAGCGGCTAGGTGAATGACAATATCAGGCTTTTCAGACACAAAAACATCCTGAAGAGTAACATTTTCCAATACGCTTGCTATGAACATTTTGAAATTTTTGTTCCTAGAAGCTTCTTTTATGTTGGCCTTTTTAAGTTTAGGATCGTAGTAATTATTAAAGTCATCAACCCCAACAACGCGATAATCCCGACTCAGCAACCTATCTGCCAAATTAGACCCAATGAAACCGGCGCAACCTGTAATGAGTATTGTTTTCATACAACTGCAATGAGTGTAATCACGATCTAAGCGCTCAAAGACTTGAAATAATCGATAGTTGCCAGTAATCCTGACTCAAGAGATTCGTGGGGCTCCCACTCAAGCATTTTTGCAGCTTTGGAGATATCAGGTTTTCGTTGCTTTGGGTCATCAATTGGCAACTCTTGAGAAAAAACTATCTCACTAGTACTTTGGCTAAGTTCCTTAATTTTCGAAGCAAACTCGAGTATTGAGATTTCCGCTGGGTTTCCAATATTAAATACCTCACCTTTGGTATTTTTAGATTCCATTGCTTTTATTTGTCCTTGAATTTGGTCATCAACAAAACAAAAAGATCGTGTTTGTTTCCCGTCGCCATAGATCGTCATCGGCTCGCCAGATATTGCCTGATTAATAAAATTAACAACCGCCCGTCCCTCCCCAGGATTCATTTTTGGTCCGTAAGTGTTAAAAATACGTGTAATCCGACCATCGAGCCCCTTTTCTTTTACAAAGGCAGTTACAATGGTTTCCCCAAATCTTTTAGATTCATCATAAACAGATCTTGGCCCAGTTGTTGACACATTTCCGCGATAGGTTTCGCTTTGTGGAGAAACTTCTGGGTCACCATAAATTTCCGAAGTCGACGCAAATGACAGGCGAGCATTATTTTTTACGGCCAGTTGGCAAAGAAGCCAGGTCCCGGTGGTATTGGCAAGCATCGTTTCAAAAGGATGCGCCAAGTAGGAAAATTTGGAATTTGCATTAGGATCAGCCGGAGAAGCAAAATGATAAATCTCCTCAATACCCTTTATCTTTTTAAGCATTTCCTCATCACAGACATCCATTTGCATGAATGAAAAATTTTTGTTTGTCATCAAGCTAACTATATTTTTCTGCGAGCCAGTTAAAAGATTATCAATAGCAACAACCTGATTGCCGGCTTGAATCAACTGTTCACATAAATGACTTCCTAAAAAACCTGCTCCACCAGTGACAATTATTTTTTTCATAGCAATATTTTTTTAATAACAGCAGCGATATAATCTATCTCTGATTTTTTTAAACCAGGATACATTGGCAATCGGACCAAAGTTGCCGAAACTTCCTCTGTAACCGGTAAGTCGCCGACCTTGTATCCCAGCTTAGCCCCCATCTTGGAACTATGTAAAGGTAGATAGTGAAACGATGCTTCAATTCCATACGCTCTCAAACGTTTAATAAGATGATCACGAACAAGTCTTGGCACTCTGATTGCAAAAATGTGCCAGTTACCATAAACGTTATCCGGCTCGTGGGGAAGAATCAACTTTGAGTTTATTTTTTCGAGTCGAGAAAGCATATAAGACGCACTTTTTCTTCTCATCATGGTTATTGTGTCAAGTTTTTTTATCTGTTCAAGCGCGATTGCAGAAAGTATGTCCGAAAGTATTAAGCTTTTCCCGACGTGGACCCAAGTGTATTTCTTTCTTTCACCTCTCATAAAAGCAGATCTATTGGTACCCTTTTCGCGAATAATCTCAGCAATATGACTTATTTTTTTCTCATTGGTGACAAAAGCCCCACCTTCGCCGCTTGCGACATTTTTTGTTCCATGAAAAGAAAAGCAACCGACGTCACCAATTGTTCCTAGCTTTTTGTCCTTGTAACTCGCCCCTAAAGCGTGAGCTGCATCCTCAATAACATATAACTTGTTTTTTCGAGCTATATTTAAAATCTTGTCCATATCACAAGCAAAACCGGCATAGTGAACAACCATAATTGCCTTTGTCTTCTTGTTAATCAGCTTTTCAAGAGCTGCAGGATCTATGTTGTAAGTGTTGATGTCGATATCACAAAATATGGGTTTTGCTCCAGCAAGGATTATGGCGTTGGCGCAGGATGAAAAAGTAAAGCTTGGAACAATCACCTCATCATCCTTTTTCAAAAGACTGTCACATGCCAGCTCAAGAGCAGCAGTACCGGAACCTGTTGGAAGTGCATAAGCAACGTTCAACGATTGCTTTAATTCCTCTGATAAATTTTCAGAAAAAGATAAATCACCAACCCCGGTCCCGCTACGCATTGCAAGAATTGCCGCCTTTTCTTCCTCCCTGCCCCAAAACGGTTTATGGAGTGGGATTTTAAATGTGCTCATAAGTTTTTATATTTTTTGCGAAATTGCCACAATTTCAAAGCGTAATCCCAACTATCAGAAACCACATGGACTGTTGATTTTTTATTAGACATTTTTACAAAAAGTACGGGCACTTGTGTAATTTTCATTCGATCATGGTCAGCAATTGCGCATATTTCTGTGTCCCAAAACCATCCATGATCGTGGGCACGGTTGATTAAACTAAGCGCTGCGTCCCGTTTAAAAAACTTAAAGCCCGCTTCTGTGTCCTTAAAAGGTAAATTTAACACCAAGCGCATTAAAAGAGAATAAACCCGAGACGCAAGTACTCTCACAATCGATCTTAAATGCACGTCATAATATCGAGTGGCAATTGCCATTTCCGAGCCATCTTTAATTTCAGAAATAAAAACGGGCAAATACGTAGGCGATATTTCACAATCAACATCCATGAAACCGCAAATTTTGCCACGCGATTTTAAAATGCCATCTGCAACTGCCCTGCCTCTCCCTTGATTTTTAGCGTGAAGAACTATTGTACAGTTTTTACGGCCGCCAACATATTTATTTAAAACCTCACGGGTGTTATCTGTGCTTTTATCTTCCACAAAAACAACCTCCCAGTTAATCTTGAGACCTTTCAAAACATCAAATATCTTATCTAAACTTTTGGTAAACGTCGGTCCTTCGTTGTAACAGGCAAGTATTAAGCTGAAATCAACCTTGGTCATGTTTGGTTAGCTTGAGCAACAAAATGTTAACTAACAGTAATCACAAAGCTAAAGCTTGTCAACATTTATTGGATATAAAATACGTGTTGCCAGGTCCCCGTGCATGTCTGCAAACCGTCAAAACAATAAGAGTAACCTTTCCCTTTGAAAAATAAATCAATCGCCTTGCCCGTTCCCAGTGATATATATGCTTCCCGCGAAGAAGAAATGCTCCCGTCACCAAATATAAGAGTGCTACCATCTGGAATGTTAGCATCCCTCAAATAATCTATATATTTTTGTGAAACGATGCTTCTGTCAATTACCCAGCTGTTTCTATAAAGAAGCGAAGTATTCATATAGCTTGCAAATAGTATCAAAATAACAACCAAATAAGATAAACCAAGCTTGGCCTCGTGCTTGAATACAAAGCCCCAAAGCAAACAGGTACCATAAAGCGCAATTAGGCTGTAATGAGGAGACAGATGTGTTGGGAGAACTATAAACGGCAAAAGACCAAAAACAACAATGAAAAAAGAAAACAACAGTATTTTATTTTCACTTTTTTTAAAAAATAGCCAAATATTTTTATAAGTAAAACTTTGGTATATATATGTTACTAATTTTATTACCAAGTAAATCGAAACAGTTGCAATAATGGCACTACTGAACAAGTCGTTCCCAGTCCCAGAAAATCCTAATAATTTTGTTAAGTAGTAAAAGCCGGCATATAAATTACCCTGTCCGAATTGAATTTTATATGAGTCATAAGTCGCGCTTGGAGTGAAAAGTAAAAACCTAAATGCAACAAAAAGCGTTCCAAAAAGTGTCAGCAAAGAAATCTTTTTTAAGGAATTTTTTTTAAACAAAGCATAATAGATAATCAAAATTAAAATACCGACTATCATGGCTTCGGACGCTAAAAGTGAAACTAAACATAAAAGCAAACCCACCCCACTGTTGTTTTTGGTAATCATCAAAAACCCAAGCATATATACAAAAAAACTTATCAGCAAAGCTCCGCCAGATATCCACCCTAGGGCTGTAAAGTGAATAGGGGAAACAGCAAAAATAACTGCAGCCAAAAATGCAGCGCGAGAATTTTTTAATAGATGTTTAAACGACAAAAAAACAAACAGCGTTAACAAAATTAGAAATGAAAATGATACCAAGTGATAAAAGAAATAATTTAAACCAAATAAATTACCATTTACAAAAAAGTACAAATCATGTAATGGTCTAAAATGACTGACAGAAGGATAAGAAAATACCCGAGCAAGCTCCTGCGAAATTTTTCCGTTTGCATATTCATTAATTAAAACAAAATCGTCTTGGGTGAAAAATACCCATAACAGTCTCCAAAAATTAAACACGATTAAAGCTGCAAAAAATAACAAATAAATCATGGTTTCAACCTAAGATATAAATAGCCATTGCTATAATAGCCCAATGAAATCGACTATAAAAGTAATTCTTTTAGCAATTACTATAAATGGATTCGTTTGGCAACTCGTGATCCCGCCGTTTGAATATCCTGATGAACAAGCACATTTTGCACAAGTTCAAGATATTGCAGAAATCGGCCATGTGCCAACTCAAGGTCGCGATACGAGCCTTGAAGTTCAACAATCAGAGATATTTTTAAGAACAGAACGTGACAACCAAGGCAATAACTATTTCACATATCACCCTGAAAGAAAAATCACCTATACCGGTACTGTAGAAGGTTTCGGTGAACAATCAATTAAAAATCTACCAGGAACCGCAAGATCTACGTTAATCAAAAAAGAATCCACTCTTAACCCGCCAGTATATTACCAGCTCGCGAGCTTATTTTATAAGGCAGCGTTCAATGTAGATCTGTTCACAAGAATATTTATAGTCAGGCTGTTATCTCTTGTTTTTTTAATCCTAACTGCATATTTCACTTTTAAAACCGGTAAGTTAATTTTTAAAAGTGAAGTCTTGCCACTTGTGCTTATGGTGATGGTTGGCTTTATGCCGATGTTTGTCTACGCGTCAACTGGCATTCTTCCCGATTCATTCACGAACTTTTTAATGACTGTCGTAATTTATCTCAATCTAAATCTTTTAAAAAAAGGCATTAGCGTAAAAAAGTTACTTATCCTAGTTTCCGTTATTGCCTTAGGTGTTTACTCTAGACAGCAATTTTTAATGGCAATTCCGTTTACTCTAGTGCCAATTTTAGTAAGAACCAAAAATAATCTTCGTCATATGGCAATATTTATTATTTCTTTCTCGTTTCTAATATTGTTTATTTTGATAGCCACTTTCTTTTTTGGCAGCGTTCCTGTCATTGGTGCCTTCACCCTACCGGATGCTCATATACTTTACAGAGCAAGATCACTCTTAAGTGTACATCTCCTATATTTTGTTAAAGGGTTTATTTTGGAGTCTTATAGACAAACATTTCCCTGGTTCTGGGGAGTGTACAAATGGCTCTCGCTCACAATGCCTATGTACTATTATCAGTTAATAAAAGGCATACTTATTCTAAGTTTTATTGGACTTTGCCTGAGCGTAAGACGGGCGTTCACCACTAAAAAAATATCGCAAGAACTAATCTCGATAATGTTTATGATCTATGTCACGACTGTATATTTTCTATTTTTTATCGTCTGGGGTTATCTGTTCACGAAAACAAATAATTATTCTTTTGGATTCCAAGGTCGCTATTTTTTCCCGATAATTGTTCCAATTATGGCGATAATTGTTTACGGAATGGAAAGTATCTTAGAAACTATTTTTAAAAGATTTGCGAGCACTTCTTTGGTTATTTTTACTTTAACAATTTTGGTGTTAAACGGCTTTTCCTTATTTGTCGTCGCGCATTCTTATTACGTCACAACCAACTTAAACATCTTCACAAATCACATTAGCAGTTATAAACCCGAACTCATCAAAGGTCCAATAATCCCTATGATCATTTTCCTAAGTTTTGCATTGCAAGGTTATATGCTCATAAAATTAACTAATAAACTACAGCTATCAAC
The DNA here is from genome assembly GCA_016195765.1 of Candidatus Curtissbacteria bacterium. Classification (GTDB taxonomy): domain Bacteria; phylum Patescibacteriota; class Microgenomatia; order Curtissbacterales; family GWA2-41-24; genus JACPYZ01. Next base: position 13,693 of record JACPYZ010000049.1, read on the forward strand.
GAGAAAGCAATAATGGAAGCAATTAAAGAAGTAGGACTTGCAAAAACAATCAGATTTGTAATCTACACCATTCTATATAGGATATATAGACTGTGGCCCTTTCCAATATTTCGGGGGCTCATGCTTGGGTTAATGGGAGCAAAAATCGGAAAATCAACTGTAATAATGGATGCTAAATTTTTCAATTTTCACCACGCAGGTTTTTCTCATCTAAACCTCGGAGACAATTGCTTCATTGGGGACGAAACACTTATTGATTTGTATGATAACGTGATTTTAGAGTCGAATGTTACAATCGCCCAAAGGGTGACAATTCTAACTCACATGAATGTTGGATACATAAGCCATCCACTTCAGAAGCAATTTCCTAAAAAATCGGCACCAGTAATTTTGCAAGAGGGTTCTGTTATTGGAGCAGCATCTACAATTTTGTCAGGTATTAAAATCGGCAAAAATTCATTTGTAGCAGCCGGTAGTGTCGTAACAAAAGATGTCCTGCCCAGAACTTTAGTAGCAGGAGTTCCAGCCAAGATAATAAAAAAAATAAGTGAATAACTTTTTAACCGTTGCCAAAGTATATAGAAATTCACCAAGAGGACTTATTTATATTCCCCTGAGATACTTAATTATTCCTTTTATTGAAATCGATAAAAACGTTCCCAAAAAAGGCACAGTTATCGACCTAGGAAGCTGAGAAGGCATTATTGCAACATACCTTGCTCACACTTCCACCAAGAGAAACGTGATTGGTTGGGACACAAACCTTAAAAGAATTAACTTGGCAAATAAATCAGCATCCAAATCCCCCAACCTTAAATTTGAAGCAAAAAACGCCTTGTCTAGAATGCCAAAAGTGGATGCCGTTATACTTTCAGATTTTATTCATCATGTGCCCAAAAAATTTCACCAAAAATTATTCACAAATATATATTCAAGTTTAAAAAAAGGTGGCGTTATGGTTATTAAGGAAATAAACACACAAGACCTAGTTCGAGCAAAAATAAGCAGAATTTTCGACTTTGCATTTTACCCAAAAGATAAAATCTTTTTTTTAAATGCCCAGCACCTCACGAGCGACCTCGAAAAAATTGGCTTTAAAGTAAAAAGACAAAAAGTCAAAAAATTATTTCCGGGGTCGACAAACCTCTTTATCTGCACAAAGTGAAAAGATTTTTACGCTTCTTAAAAAGAAACTGGCCAATATTTGCAGTGATAACAATTGGCATTGTCTTAAGAACAGTAAACCTTGAGCGTTTGTTTTATTTTACTTACGACGAATCTATACCGGCATTTGTGGGCAGGCGTTTAATTGTTTGGCATCATCTTCCTCTAATCGGTGGAGCAACACCGTTTGGATTTCATCTCGCTCCTTATTTTTACTGGCTATATACGGTTTTGTTAGCAACGGGGAAACTAAACCCTCTCGTTTGGGGCATCTTCTCTGCACTTTTTGCTGGCATCACAATTTGGTTATCTATCAAAATCGGATCTGAACTCGGATCCAAAAAAACTGCAATTACAGCTGGAATTTTATGGGCATTTTCAGAACTTGCGAATATCTATGATCGCCACCTTTGGGCTTTATATTGGGGTCCTTTTTTTGCGCTTCTAACAATTTATTCACTGATTAAAATAAAGCAGGGTAAAAAAAAATGGTCGCTTATTCTTGCGGCAGCACTTGCTCTTTCCATTCATGCAGATCCATCAAACCTCGTTTTTATGGGCACTGTTTTTTGGTGTTTTATACTTTTCAAAATCCCAGACAAAGCAAAGAATTTTTTGATAATCGGAGCGTTCACTTTAATTTCTATCTCTCCACTTATTTACTTTGATCTAAGACATGATTTTGCCAACAGTAGGCCGGTTGCTAACTTTATAAAACAAGGAAAAAATACGCCTGGTTTTTCTCAACATAAATTTAACGACAATCTACTTATTTTTCCGCGAGCATATTCAAGACTTGTCTATAAATTCGGAGACAATCAAATATCCAAAGACTATTCCTATTGCAAGAATTTAATTGTAGAAAGAAACGATGCAGTACCCATCTATTTTATTATCGCGTCACTACTTGTTATAGGAGCTTTCTTCATTGTTTCTTTTAGAAAAAGATCACCATTAGTCTTCAAAATTACGTCTTTGACTCTAATTCTTTACTTTCTAGGAATTCAGCTCTATGGAACGATTTTAAAAGCAGATATTTTTGAACATTACATCGCTGGCACTTTTCCAATCTTTCTACTTATGGTTGCGTATTTTGTCTCGAAACTACCAAAACCAGTTTGGTTTGTGGCACTTTTAATATTTACTTGTGCAAACTTAAACAAAATTGAAATCTTGGATAGTTCTATGGGGCTCCTGCAAAAACGTTTAGCCATCGAATACTCAATGACTAAAGTAGGCAATCAAGAATTTTCCCTGGATTCCCTCTCTACTTGTTGGAAATATTCGGGATACCGATATCTCTATATTGTTTATGGAAGGGAACCTGTAAAAAGTTATGTCGACCCCAATTTTGCTTATTTATATGAAACAACGCCCGTTTCCCAAGAGCACCCGAAATTAGTCGTTGCCATGGTTGTTCATGACTATCTTCCAGAAACAGACGATTTTTACAAGCGCTACGCACTTTTAAAAGCCCACGAAATAAACAGTAAATTGTTTGGAACAATCGAAGTAATTATTATAGATAATTCAACTGGCTGGTTTTATTAATCTACTTTCTTGGCAACGACAATAATGCTAAGCCCGAAGGGGATTCCACTTTTTATAACTAGTCTGCGTTCCAAATCTGATAGTTTCATCAAAATATTGTTAACAAAAGGTGAACCTATCCGAAAATCTGAACCATACTCAGAAGGCGCCAATACCGTTTTAATTTTTCTAATTATATAAACTGGCAATACTAAAAAAGAATTAAAATATGAGATTTCCAATATTTGGAAGTGAGCTCCCTTAAGCACTTTGGCCAGACTTGGTTTTGTATATCTTCTTCTATGATGTAAATTGACATCCCATTTGCTCCACATCCAACCGTATGCTGGCACGCTGATAACCAGCAAACCCTCTTTTTTTAATATTCTATTAATTTCAATAAGAGTCTTTTTGTCGTCTGTGTGTTCCAAAACGTCCAAAAGTACAACAAGATCAAAATTAGAATTGCCAAATTTTGTGTTTTCTGCAGAACCCGCCCTAACGTTTTTAAGCTTTCTAAATTCTTTGGCTGCAGAACTAAGAAATTCTATTGAATAATTAATTTGCTTTCCGTTTGGTTTCATGAAGAGAGTTTTTTAATACCTCCCATTTAATTCTCTTTTCATTTCTTCTGGAATAAGA
>JACPYZ010000047.1 GCA_016195765.1 Candidatus Curtissbacteria bacterium
AAATAAAAATCAAATTCCGCAATTTATCAATAAAGTAAAAATGGCATTAAAAACAAAAGATGGTCAAGGCCCAGAGCTTAAAGGGAAAAAACTAGCGGTGCTAGGGCTTGCATTTAAACCTGATACAGATGATATGAGAGAGGCTCCGAGCGTGCGAATAATAAGTGAACTCATCGCTCTTGGTGCCCAAGTAACGGCTTATGATCCAAAATCTATGGACAATGCCAAACAAATTTTGCCAGATATCGATTATGCTAAAAATGCGCTGGATGCCATCAAGGATAAAGATGCTCTTCTTCTGGTTACAGAATGGTCAGAGTTTAAAGAGCTGGACTTGGCAAAAGTAAAGGCTTTACTAAAAAACCCAGTCATTATTGATGGCAGGAATATTTATGATAAAGAAAAAGCAAAAAGCCTTGGTTTTGCTTACTATGGCGTTGGAAGATTAAAGAAAAAGAAGTCTTGCAGGCTTTTAAAATAATTAAGCCCACCCATATATTTCATTTAGCAGCCTCCTCTTCACCAGCACAAAGCTTTAAAGAACCGATTAAAACATTAAGAAACAATATCTTCGGCCAAATAAATATTTTAGATGCTGCACAAAAATTTAGTCCCAAATCTAAAATTTTGATTGTAGGTTCAGCAGAGGAATATGGGCAAATTGAAAAAGGGGATAAGGCAATAAACGAAGAGGCTATTTTAGAACCTTCATCACCGTACGCAGTTTCAAAAGTTGCCCAAGACTTTTTAGGTTATCAATATTACCTGCACAGCAATATGCATGTTGTCAGGGTACGGCCTTTTAACCATATTGGTCCCCGTCAATCACCACTTTTTGTTGTGCCAGCATTTGCCAGCCAAATTGCCCAAATCGAACAAAAAGGTGCAGGCACAATTATGGTAGGGAATCTTAATGCATATCGGGATTTTACAGATGTAAGAGACATGGTTCGCGCCTACTTACTGGCTCTAGAAAAAGGAGAAGTTGGCCAAGTCTACAATATTGGCAGTGGTAAACTAGTTAAGATAAAAAACATCCTTGACATGTTAATTGCATATTCTCAAGCAAAAATTAATGTAAAAATTGATAAAAATAGGTATTCTAAAGTAGAAGTCAAAGCAATTTTATGTGATTTTACAAAATTTAAAAAAGCAACCGGCTGGCAACCTACCATTCCCCTTAAGACCACACTTTTTGATACAATAAATTACGAAAGAAGCAAACAAGAAGAACCTCAACGCCCAACTACGAAAGAATTTTGCATATCCAAGATAAAATTCAGCTCATTCCAGGCGATCTTTTAGATCAGCAATCCTTAACTTCTGCAGTCACTCAATCAGATCCGGACGAAATATACAATTTAGCCGCTCAAAGTTTTGTTGCAACTTCATGGTCACAGCCAGTTTTAACAGGAGAGTTTACAGCCTTGGGAGTAACCAGAATGCTCGAGGCTGTGCGTCAAATAAAACCCAAGGCAAAATTTTACCAAGCATCATCTTCGGAAATGTTTGGAAAAGTCCACGAAACGCCTCAATCAGAAACTACACCTTTTCACCCCAGGAGCCCTTATGGCGTCGGGAAGGTTTACGGCCACTGGATAACAATCAACTATCGCGAGTCGTATGATATGTTTGCCGTTTCTGGTATTTTGTTCAACCATGAATCACCAAGAAGGGGTCTAGAATTTGTGACCAGGAAAATTTCTCACAATGTCGCCAAGATTCACCTAAAGCTTCAAGACAGCTTTATTTTAGGCAATCTAGAAGCAAAAAGGGATTGGGGTTTTTCCGGTGATTATGTGGAGGCTATGTGGATGATGCTCCAGCAAGACAAGCCGGACGACTATGTAATTGCGATGGGCGAAAATCATTCTGTGAAAGAATTTGTCAAAGAAGCATTTAAGGTAATCGGTGTTAGTAGCTGGGAAGAACACGTTAAAACAAGCAGCGAATTTATGCGCCCAGCAGAAGTTGATTTTCTAATCGGTGATGCTACCAAAGCCAAAGAAGTATTGGGATGGAAACCGAAAGTTGATTTTAAAACCCTAGTTAAAATGATGGTAGAAGAAGACATAAGCTTACTTAAAAAAAATAGTAAATGAGACTCGTTGTAAATATACCCACATACAACGAGGAAGAAAACATTGAAGAAGCAATAAAGAGGGTTTTAGTTCAAGCTAAAAATCTTAAAAATATTGATCTTCATGTGATAGTTTCCGATAGTCACTCCCCGGACAAAACTGGCGAAATTGTAAAGAGAATTGCCAAAACAAACCCCAAAGTGCACTACTTGGATGTAAAAGAAAAAGGTTTAGGAATTGGCGTGATTAAAGGTCATAGGTACGCAATAGATAAGCTTAAGGCAGATATTCTCGCCCAAATGGATGGAGATCTTTCGCATGATCCTAGCAGTCTCCCAGAAATGGTTGGCTACATCCAAGAAGGCTATGATCTTGTTAGTGGCTCCAGACTGATGAAAGGTGGCAAAAATCTACTCGGCTGGCACAGGCGTTTGTTTAGCCGTGGCTCCGCTCTTTATTGTAAGCTTGCTTGGGGTACTTTTGGCATAAGCGAGTACACAAATTCATACCGGGTGTTTACAAAAAAGCTTTTCGAAAAGATTAATAAAATAAAAGAAGTCCCAATTGTTTTTGTCGATAGAAGAGGCGGTTACTCAAAAGCAAAAATCGTCTCCTATACTTTGGATGTACTTAAGTTTGGTTTGATTGTCAGGCTTAAAAACTCCATCACATTTATCAAATTTTTAGTAGTTGGAACGTTTAGCTATTTTATAAATGCAATCGCCTTAGGATTACTTTACAGGGGTCAAATCTATTCCATGAAAGTTTTGAATCAACCGCTGCTGCACTCTTGGCCCACCGTAGACCATGCACCCAAATTGTTGTTTTTAAGCTTAGACAGACTTTTTTTAGCATCTTTAATTTCAATAGAACTTTCGATTGTTTTCAACTTCTTCGCCCACGAAAATTGGACGTTTAAAGATAGATCTCATACTTTCCCGGCAATTTTAAGGCTTTTAAAGTTTAATACGACATCAATTGCCAGCCCAATCATTCAGCTATTCTTTATTATTTTATTCGCCCGCTACCTTAATTTAAATGAACAAGTTGGTCTTGCGGTTGGGGTGGTTGTAGGCTTATTTCTAAACTATGTAATTAATATTATGTGGATATGGAAAGTTAAACCGACCAAAATTAGTTAAGTGCAAAAAGGCCTGAGTAAACTTCAAATATTTTTATTAATCATCCTTGTTGTAGTAGCAGTAGTTCTTCGATTTTGGCAAATTCGAGATTACGTTGTTTTTCTTGGTGACGAGGGCAGGGATGTGCTTATCATGAAAAAAATGATCACAACGGCCAGACCTGTTTTTCTTGGTCCGACTGCCTCAGTCGGCGGCTTTTATCTCGGCCCCATGTATTATTGGATGGCTGCACCATTTCTTGCCTTAAGTCGTTTCGATCCAGTTGGACCATCAATTATGGTTGCAATTTTTGGTCTTGCAACGGTAATACTTCTTTATAAATTTCTTAAAGAAGCAGTCGGGTTTTATCCAGCACTTTTGGCGTCCTCGCTGTACGATTTTAGTTATTGTTCTTGTTAACTTTAGTCCAAAAACACTTTTAAAAATAATTGCACTTTCGGCACTTGGAGCATTTATTACATTTTCGCCTTTTTTCTTATTCGAGCTAAAACATGGTTTTCCAAATTTCCATACAATTTTTGAATTTGTAACTCGACCAACAACCCACGGGTATAAATCAATTAATTTCATAGAAATTATTCCCACATTCGGCAACATGTTTCTGGAGTATTTAACAAACTTAAAAGGAACAATAATAACAAGAATTGTTTTCTTCACATTACTTATTGCTGGAATTTATGGCTTTGCCAAAAATTATAAAAATAAAGAAAAACGCATCTACTACTCAATAGGTTTTATTTGGTTTTTTGGTGGTTTGTTTGCTCTTAAATTCTATATGGGTCAAATTTTCGATTACTACTTCGGTTTTATGTTTCCCGCCCCTTTCTTTTTGTTTGGGATCTTAACAGCATTGGTTTGGAAAAATTTGTATTCAAAAATAGTTGTAGTCTTATTCACAGCAGCATGTATAGCCTGGTTTCTTCCAAATGAATTTTATAAGTCTCCGCCTAATCACTTAATTAATCAAACCGAGGATGTCGCCAATTTTGTAATTGATAAATCAGAAGGAAAACCATTTAACTTTGCTTTAATTTCTGACCATAATAGCGATTATGCTTACAGATATTTTTTGGAAGTTCATGGTCATAATCCGACTGAGCTTGAAACTATGATCACAAATCAGCTTCTTGTCGTCTGCGAAGCTCAAGAATGCTCGCCTCAGGGTTACCCGACATGGGAAATTGCAGGTTTTGGAAGAGCAGAAATTGCAGGTCAATGGACCCTGCCAGATAT
>JACPYZ010000016.1 GCA_016195765.1 Candidatus Curtissbacteria bacterium
TTGCAGAAGGCATGCTTAAAAAGGTGATGGTGGGAAAAGACCCTGTGGCTCTTTTTAATGTTGGCGGAGAAATTTACGCGACAAGTAATGTTTGCACCCATGAGTTTTGCGAACTAGACGAAAACCACATGATGCATGGTGAAGAAGTGGAATGTACGTGCCATGGGTCTCATTTCAACGTTAAGACTGGTGCCAATACTGTTCCGCCTGCTGCGGAACCACTTAAAGCTTATTCTGTAACGGTTGAAGGAGAGGATGTGTTTGTAGAAGCATGAATATAGGCAAAATTAAAAGAGACTTTCCGATTTTCCAAAAGAAAATCAATGGGAAGTCTCTAGTTTATTTAGACAGTGCGGCGACAAGCCAAAAGCCGAAGAAGGTTTTGGATTTGGTTGACGATTACTATGACCAGTACAACGCTAATGTGCATCGAGGAATTCATACTCTTTCTGTAGAAGCAACAGAAGCTTATGAAGCAGCAAGGGCAAGAGTAGCGAAGTTTGTGGGTGTAAGCGACCCAGTCGAGATTATTTTTACTAGGAACGCAACGGAAGCGATTAATTTAGTGGCTTACGCTTGGGGAAGAGTGAATATTAGTAGTGGTGACGAGATTGTAACCACAATCATGGAGCACCATTCTAATTTTGTCCCTTGGCAACAGTTGGCTCTTGAAAATGGAGCAGTTTTGAAAGTTGTACCGATTGATGAGAATGGAGAGCTTGATATTGTAGCGTTTGAAAAAGCACTAGGCCCAAAGACAAAACTGGTTACTTTTACACACGTTTCTAATGTTTTAGGGACGATAAATGATGTAAAGCAACTTTCAAAGCTAGTTAATTTGAAGAGCCCCAAAGCGAGAATTATGATTGACGGGGCAATGCCACCTTTTTTGTTTGGGGGAGAAATGATTAGTAAAGTAACTTTGGAAAAAACGACTTGGAATGAGTTACCTTGGAAATTTGAAGCAGGAACTCCCAATGTCGGTGGGGCAATCGGGCTGGCTGCAGCTTGTGATTATTTGGATGAGCTTGGCATGGAAAATGTCCGAAAGCATGACGTTGAGCTGGCGCAATATGCAATTGGTAAACTTTCCAAAATACCGGGGGTTGTTATTTTTGGACCGAAGGATGCGACAAAAAGAGGTGGGGTAGTTTCCTTTAATGTAGGGCCAGTTCATGCCCATGACGTAGCTTCGATTTTAGATTCTGCGGGAATAGCAGTAAGAAGTGGCAATCACTGTGCGGAGCCACTGGTTGATTTTTTGGGTGTTTCTTCTTTGGCCCGGGCTAGTTTTTATATTTATAACGACAAGACTGATATTGACATATTTGTTGAAGGTATTAGGAACGTTAAGGAGGTTTTTAAAATTTAATGGACTTGTATCGTGAACATATACTTGAACATTGGCAAAACCCTCAAAACTTTAGGGAAATGAAAAAAGCAGATTTGGTGGTTGATCAAGTTAATCCTTTATGTGGTGACGAAGTTACTTTTTACTTTAAATTTGAAAAAGGAAAGATTAAAGATGTTTCTTTTGTGGGCGATGGTTGCGCGATCTCTGTTGCTTCTGCCTCGATTTTATCTGAATTTATAAAAGGTAAGAAGGTTGCGGTAGTTGGGAAAATGACGGGCGAGGATGTTTTTGAAATTTTGGGAGGACCGGTAGCCCCAGCAAGGCTAAAATGTGCGTTTTTGCCGCTTGAGGCTATAAGAAAGTTGAGAGTTTAGAAGATAAGTTTTGTTTTACAAAAGTGAGAGTGTAAAATTTAAGGATGGCCAAGAAATGGAAGATTACTATTGATAGGGATTTGTGTATAGGTGCTGCTTCTTGTGTGGCGCTTGCGGCAGCGACTTTTAATTTGGATGAAGAAAATAAAGCAGTAGTTTTAGAAGGTGAGGGGGATCCACCAGACTTGATAAAACTAGCAGCCGAAAGCTGTCCAACCAAAGCCATAATCCTCTTCGATGATGAAACTGGTAAGCAGGAATATCCCTAAATGTTAGAATTTATATATGGCGGCGAGTGATATTGCGGCAAGAGAACCGGAACACCCTAATGCGGGTGGATTTATAAGAGATATCGTTTTTGGTGCCAACGATGGTGTGGTAACTGCTGTTGGTTTTTTGATAGGTTTTGCGGGAGCGGTTTCTAATCAGCAAACAATTATTATTGCAGGAGTTATGCAGATTATTGCGGGCGGAGCTTCAATGGCGCTTGGCAATTATTTAGCCGTTAAATCTCAAAGGGAATTTCATGACCAGATGGAGAGGGTTGAAAGGTGGGAAATGGAAAATAAACCTGAGAAAGAAAAGGATGAGATTCGCGAAATTTACACAGATATGGGTTTTGATCACGAAACAGTTGAGATTTTGACCAAAAAAGTAACCGCGGACAAAGAGCTTTGGCTTAAGGTGATGATGAGAGACGAGCTTGGATTTGCGCAGCAAGAAAATGAGAACCCAATATTTTCTGGTCTGGTTATCGGATTTTTCTTTTTGCTTGGTGGTTTGCCACCCCTTTTACCATTTATTTTTATACACCCGGTGACTTTGGCCCTGATGTGCTCTTTTGTGGCGGCAGTTCTCGTGAAAGTTCTAATTGGTTACGTTAGATGGGTTTTAAACAAAGGTAGCTTGTCGCGCAATATTACAGAAACGGTTCTGATTGGGGTAACGGCTGCTGCAATTGGCCTTGGTTCGAGTTTGGTATTGAAAGCACTTGGAATTACTGGTGTTACCCCGTGAAGAAATTTGATTATTTGATAATTGGTGGTTCGGCAGCAGGTACAACCGCCGCTGATGTTATTCGGGGTATGAAGCCCGAAGAAACGATTGCGATTGTCACAGACGAAAATCACGAGCAATATTCCCGAGTTTTACTCCCACATTATCTGCGCCGTAAGATTTCGCGCGAACAAGTTTTTTTGAAAAAGCCGGAATGGTACATAGAAAAAGGTATTAATCTGATAAAAGGGGTAAGGGCTGAAAATCTTGATTCTAACCATAAAGTTGTAAAGCTTAATAATGGTGAGGAAATAGAATATCGGAAAATTCTGATTGCAATTGGCGGCAAAGTAGTTCCTTTTGGAGCAATAGGCGAGGAACTGAACAATATTTTCTATCTTAGGACAATTGAAGACGCTGATAGTGTTTTGGAAGCTGGATCCAAGAGCAAAAACGCTGTTGTTATTGGTGGTGGCTTTATTGGGCTGGAGTTTGCGCACAGTTTTAAGATTGAGGGTGTTGCAAATGTGACCGTTTTGGTTAAAGAGCCATTTTTTTGGGATGGAAAACTAGACGAGGATAGTGCCAAGGTTTTAACAGATGTTCTTGAGCGAAATGGGGTTAAGATTTTAACTGGTGAGGAAGTAGACCGTTTTGAAGGCCAAGGAAAAGTTTCTAAGGTTGTTACCAAATCTGGTAAGCAAATAGACGCAGATGTTGTAGGAATTGGAATTGGAATTAAATCCGATTTAGCTTTTTTGAAATATAGCGGGATTAATATTGGTCGGGCGATTTTGACCAATGAATACTTGGAAACTAATTTGATGGATGTTTACGCTGCGGGTGATTGCGCGGAATTTCACGATGTAGTTTTTGATAGGCAACACATAATGGGTAACTGGGCCAATGCAACCAGCCAAGGTTCTGTAGTTGGAAAAACAATG
>JACPYZ010000061.1 GCA_016195765.1 Candidatus Curtissbacteria bacterium
CCTATTATTATAAGAAGGTCAGCAGTAGGTTTTGCTTCCCCTACCGGAAGATCAGAAACATCACCATTTACAGTTTGTGCAATCTGCGCCGCTAAATCTTTACGCGTCCCGGAAACATCGACTACGACCGTCTTTTTATACCCACCCTTTGCAGCGTTACCCTTGGAAACAATCTCCAAATTGCTAACTTTAGCCTTTAGCTGAGTTTCCATCTTATTTGCCAGTCCCGAAACTCCAGTACCGTTATTAATCACTACCTTCGCCCCCTGTTGCTGCTGAGCACCGCTAGTCTGATTAGCGTTCAAGTTAACCGGCGCCACTTCAATAATCCTGTCAACACTTGGCCTGTAAAGTATCGCTTTTTTAGCATTTGGATATATTAAAACTTTGTCGCCATTCTGAGCCTTGGCAAAGAAAACCTGGTCCTTCAACTTTTCGCGATCAGAAACAGTCGCAAGTGTCGGATCCTCACCGGTTGGCAAATCCATCAGTCTTCCAACTCTGGCAACCACTGATTGAATTTCCTTTTTAGCTGCTGCTTGAGGATTTTTCAGCAAAAGTTGTGCTTGCTGATATTTGTCATAAAAATAATAAGAAGGAACCGCTGCTACCAAAAGCACCACCAAAACAACCAGGATATAAAGTGGCGAAATCTTGGCAGGATTTGGAACTTTCACAGTTAAACCAGCATAGAATTTTAAGGACTCAATTGTCAATAAAAATGCCGCGTGCTACGCTTAATTTAAAGTGAAGCATAATTATTCAAAAGTAATTACAATTTTTTGCGCGTTTTGCCTTTTTCTGCAAATAATAAGCCACCTGGAGCCAAGGCAATCTCGATGATGCTGTTGTACCTACCGTGGATGTCGTCGATTACGTCCTTGGCAGTGCTTCCATAACTTACAATGATGTTGCACCAATATTCGAACCAGCAAATCACAAAATCATTTGGCGTCTAAAAGGTTTCCCGAGCCAAACAAAGAATAAAGAAGTTACTTTCAGTCTAAAAACAAACTCCAACTATAACGGTAAGAAAAAAGCCAGTTTTAAGGTCACCGCCAACGCCAGAATTGGAGATTCTAAGGTCGAGAGGGACATAACAACCTATTACCAATACGCCAAAGCAGCTCCCATTAAAACACCAATCACCTCACCGTTTTCCGCAATTACTCTTACTTCAATCTCCGAAACAGAAGCTAAAATTAGTCTAAGTCTTAATGGCAATTATCCGGCAACCGTCAAATATGGTCTCGGACCTTCAAAATTAGACCAATCGATAAGTTCTATAGGCAAAAACCAAGATCAAGAGTTCACGCTTTCCAATCTTCAGGCAAACACGCAATACTACTTCAAATTTCAAACAACCGATGAAAGCAAAAAAGTATGGGAAACTGAACTTTTCACCTTTGAAACTGCAACAATTTCCACTAAACCGCAAATCGACCTTAACAGTTTAATTGTCAGCTCTTCCAATCAACTATTAACAACCCCCGATAGCAAACAAAAAAATGTCCTTGTTATGCCCGAAGACACAAACTACGAAATCAGAATCAAGCTCAAAAATTACCAGTCCATCAAGGACATTAAGGCAGTTTTGAAAAATAAAAAGGTCCTAGGTATCAATTCTCAAGATATTACTGAACCAAATATCAACTCCACCAATTTGGAACAATCGGAGCCAGGTATTTTTATTGGCAGATTAAAAACTCCATCAAACCCAGGTGTTTATCAGGTTTCCCTGCTTATTACAGATTCAAATGGCAATGTTATAGAAAGTAAGTTGGCAGATGTAAAAGTTACCAAAAATCTCACTGTGCTAGATCAGTCTTCAAAATCACCAATCGAAAAAGCCAGGTTAACGCTTTCAGTTTACAACCCCAAAACCAATACTTACGATCTTATTCCCGAACAGGTCAGATCCATTCAAAATCCAAGTTATACAAACGGCCAAGGAGAATCGCATGTAGTTTTACCCGAAGGTAAATACAAGGTCGAAGTACTCTCAATTGGCTTTAAAAAGGCAGTGGTTGAGTTCGAGCTTGGGCCCTACGAAGAGCAAGATTACCCAACGATTTATCTAGAAAAAGCACCGTTTAGTCCGCTTACAGTATTTGAATACTATGGCAGTATTCTTCAAGACGTTTTTCAAAACACCAAAGCTTACGTTTCCGGCCTTTCCAACTCGATTAGGTTTTTCGAGCTCAATGCCATCGTTGCAACCTCGATCTTAATTTTCTTAACTTTGCTTTCTATAACTTCAAGACTGCATATTCCTCTTCACTCCCTGCCAGAATATTTGCGTCACTGGTCCAAAATCCAGGCTCTTGGCATAAAATCCGAAAAAATCAAAGGCAGAATATTTGATCAAGTTAGTGGCGAAACTCTAAAAGAAGCGGATATTTACTTAATAGACCTTAACAAAAACAAAGTGGTTGACCATACCAAAACAAACAGCCAGGGAGATTTTGCCTTTCTCAAGCTCGTCAGTAGTGCTTACGAAATAGACGTCCTAAAAGACGGCTATGAACCAGAAACTTTTTTTGAATCGGACATTAAATCAATTGGCCTTGGGGGTTACTTGCTCAATATTAAAAGAAATACAACCAGCCGAACATTGCGTCAAAAAGTTCAACTTTATGCCCAAAAAACAATCTCTATAGTTTTCGAAGGGCTGCTTATAATTTCTGCAGTCTTTGAGTTCACTCTCGGTTATTCTTTGGGCTGGTCCAAAGCCTTTCCTTTTATAATGGTCTCCATGATTAGTGTTTTTCTCTGGCTAACACACCTCAGCCACTTAAGATCAATCAGAAACATCTTCTAGCAGTTACTCAGTAGTCAGTTTCCCCTATTACCTTCTTCACTTCCCCAATCACATCATCAATCGAAACGTTTGCCTTAATCATTACATTCTTGATATTTGGTCCATAAGCAGCAGCATCAGTCACATTAGTCAGCACAATGATCGGTATGCGAGATTTAAGCTTATTCGTTAGGTTGTTATAAAAACTAACCCCGTCCATCCCAGGCATTAACAGGTCAAGAAGTATTAGATCAAAATCTCGCTCTTTAAGCTTTTCCAGAGCACTCTTGCCCTCACCAGCAAGAGTCACACTGTATTTTGCATCTTCAAGCGCTATTTTTAATATATCTTGATATTGGCGGTTGTCCTCAACTACAAGTATTTGCTTACTCATCGGCTCTTTATGGGCAAATTGATTATAACTCGCGTTCCATGACCTTCGGTACTGTCAATAACAACCGTTCCACCCCAACGCTGCACATAAGATTTAACAACGTAAAGACCCAATCCCGTACCTTCTTCCGCGTGCTTTGCAGCATTACTCGCCCTGAAAAACTTGTCAAATACCATGCCTATTTCTTTTTCTGGAATACCGATACCATCATCAACAACGCTTATTTGAATCGTTTTCCCTTCCCGGTCCAGCCCGATTTCAACATCGCCTTTGGTCTCACTATATTTAAGAGCGTTTGAAAGAACATTCAAAACCACCTGCGAAAATAGCTTAAGATCTAAATAAAGCTTGACACTTCCAGCATTGCCTTCGGAAAAACTCAAAGTAATATTTTTTTGCTTGGCAATTCCCGTCTGCATCGCGATTAAATTCTTTATACATTTAGCAACTTCAAATTCTTCAGGAATATCAACAATTTTACCTGCTTCA
>JACPYZ010000063.1 GCA_016195765.1 Candidatus Curtissbacteria bacterium
AATGGCCTCATCGGCTTATTTTTCCTGGCAGCAATCCTTTATATCGTTAGTCAAAAAATTAACAGTAGATACAAATTTTTAATTTTCTTAGTCATTCTGATTTTTGGCAGCATCGACCATTTTTATTGGACGCTCCATCAAGGTCAGCTTCTCTTTTGGTTAAGCCTTGGTTTCATTCTGAGCAGTAAAACTAGCAAAGCCCAAAAGTAGGGCTTACAATTGAAAGGTGTTTAAAAAGGTCATTTACAACACTAGTGCTCAAGTTTTTGGGAAATTGATAACAGCATCAGTCACCCTTTTGGTAACAATCATCATTGGCCGCTCGCTGGGTGAAGCCGGCTTTGGAGATTTCACCAAAGTCTTCACTCTTGTTGGCTACTTTTACACTTTTGCCGATTTTGGCTTGAACGCTATATATGTTAAGAAAAACGACGAAAAATCTCTCCTTTTCCCAATTCTTCTAGGCCTAAGAGTGCTGATTGCAATTTGTCTGATAGTACTTGCTGTAACGCTCAGCTTAGTACTTCCCTATAACCAACAAACAGGTATTGGTTTTCCACCACTTGTGAAGTGGGCAATCGCAATTGCGTCACTCACCATTCTTACCCAAGCAATTTACACAACAACCAATGCTATTTTCCAAAAAAAGCTTCGTTACGATCTTTCGACACTCGCCGCAATTGGTGGGGCTCTAACAATCTTAGTTGGTGCGGCACTTGGCGCCTACTATAAATCTGGCCTTCTAATTTTTTCCGCAATTTACGCAATAGGTGGAATTGTCACCTTACTGATCGCGCTTTACATACTGGCACAAAAATTTAAAATCGAAGCCAAAATTCGTTTTGACCTAGCAAAGTCAAAAGCGCTATTAAAAGGAGCAGCCCCAATCGGTGTTGCGCTGATTTTAAATCTCATCTATTTTAGAATCGATGTTTTGATTCTTTCTGTGACCAAAACGAGTGCCGAGGTCGGTATTTACGGCCTGGCCTATCAATTTTTTGAAGCAAGCCTTGCTGTCCCCATATTTTTTGCTAACGCCCTCTATCCACTTCTTATCTCTCTCAAGCAAAAAAACAAAGAAGCATATCACACGAGCTTTAATAAATGGATAGGTCTTTTAGGCGCTGTAGCCCTTCTGCACACCGCCGCCCTCTTTATGGTTGCCATACTCATCCCAATTGTCTACAACGGCCGTTTCATGGGCTCTGTTGCTGCTTTACAAATTCTGGCAACTGGCGTCATCTTTTTCTATCTATCCGCCCTCTTTTGGCATGGCCTCATCATTCTCGGCAAACAAAAACATTTGGTTATAATTTATGGTTCTGGCGCCATTTTTAATTTACTTTCCAATTTAATTTTGATACCAACCTATGGTTATCTAGCAGCCGCTTTGGTTACAGTCGTCTCTGAAGCTTTTATTCTTGTGCTTCTTGCGCTAGACTACGCACACCAAAAGAAACATGATTGAAATATTTTGCGATGGTGGCTCTCGTGGTAATCCTGGACACGCCGCGTTTGGATTTGTGGTCTACAGTGATAAAGCCGTAGTTAAAAAAGGCTCAGGTTACATAGGGATTGCAACCAATAATTTTGCCGAGTATACTGCGATCGTTAAAGCCTTAGAATGGCTAAGCCAAAACCATAAAGGCGAGGAATTAAAGTTCTATCTGGATTCCCAACTCGCTGCTTCCCAGCTGTCCGGCCTTTATAAAATCAAAGACGCTAAAATTCGCGATTTTGTTTTTCAAATCAGAACTCTGGAACCGGAATTCAAAAGTGTTAGCTACACCCACATTCCCAGAGCCCAAAACAAATTCGCCGATCAACTAGTAAATCTTGCCCTAGATTCAAGATATGGAACTGAATGATTATTTAAAAATTATCCGCAAAAACCTGCTTTTTATCGCAGTAGTAACAATAGTTGCTCTACTTTTGGGCAATTTTGCAAGCAAACGCCTCAAAAATGGCTTTAGGCTTGAACAGTCATTTTTAATCGTAACCACGCTCGACCAACCAACAAGTCAACAAACGGGCCAACCCTCAAATTCATACGATTATTCCGGCTATTGGGAGCAAGAAAAAGCCCGCAATTTCACAGATACTGCCGTTGCTCTTTTCCAAAACCCAGATTTTAATGCCTCATTACTTTCTCCTAGTACCTCAATTGCAGTTCAAAAAACAGCTCCCCAGCTATTTAAAGTTACAATTTCCAGCGCCAACATTTCAGATGCCAAATTCGATCTCGATCGCCTAAGTGTGCAGTTTAACCAGAAGCTAAAAACTATTGCGCCGCAAGACAGTTTACAAATCATCCAAGTGGGCACCCCTCAAGAACCAACACTCAGCAAATTTGATCCTAAAATAATCACTGCCGCTTCCGCCCTCTTAGGCCTTACAATATCAGTAATCTTAATTGCGATAAAATCGTACTTTAGGCTCTAGCAATGCATGACCCTGCCCAAGGTTCCAAAATCCAAGTCTTAATAACCGATATCAGTTCTCCTCTGGGTGCAGAACTGGCAAACACCTTACTTGCAAACGGGGTAACTGTTTACGGTTTAGGCAAAAAAAACCTATCACCCCATTTGTTAATTAAAAAAAACTTTACGCTTCTGGACCTGGATCTCTCCCAGCCACTACCCAGTAACCTTCCCAGATTCGACCAAATATTTCACCTGGTTGGCGCCGAAAATCATCATATAAGCTCCGAACAAAACCAACTTTCGCCACTGTTGCGTAATCTTCTAGATATTGCGGTTCGGGCCGAATCCAGAGTGGCTATTATTCTTCCCATCAATTGCAACCTAAACTTGTTGGATTTTTTGGCAACCCGCATAAAGACCATCAACCAACTTAATTTATATTTGGTCGGTGATACCTATGGTCCTCAAATGCATTTGCACGAAACAGTAGGTTTGCCCGCAATTATTGCCCAGGCCATTTTGAGCGATCGAATTATTCTCCCTAACGAAGGGCTCGATATGCTTTTCCCAACCTACCTGCAAGACGCAGCCGATTTTTTGGCAAAAACCGTATTCGAACCTCAAGCAAACGATAAAGTCGGCACAATTGTTAGCAATAATCCCCAAAACGCTCTGACCATTGGCTACACAATCCAAAAGCTTGCAGGTCTGCTTCTAAATAAAGAAATTGGCCTTTTTTTCGCGGGGTCGCCCCAGGATTCACGACCCAGACCGGCGCCCTCGATCGAAGTCCACAAATTAGTAAAAACAACAGCTCTTGAACAAGGTCTTGCTCAAACTTTCAATCACTTCATGCATCAGGTCAAAGCGGCAGCTCCCCAAAACACCACACCCAATTTGCAAAGAGTGAACTATCAGCAGTTCGTACCACAAGAAGATAAACTTGCAAAATTCCGCAAATTTAAAGCGCCCAAGTTTAGCATCAAAAGTCCCAAAATAAGGGGCTCCAAAGCCAAACTAATAACTTTTGCCGTAATTGGTCTTTTAATCCTGCTAATTGTAAAAACTACAACGGAAATCTTACTTGGTGTAGGCGATCTTAAAGCCACAAAAACAGCAATCGAAGCCGCGAATTGGAAA
>JACPYZ010000054.1 GCA_016195765.1 Candidatus Curtissbacteria bacterium
ATAAAATCAGCCTTCTAAAAGGTAAAACGGCCTGGGATGCTGTAAAAAGCGCCCTTGGTGAAACGAACCTTACTTACAAAGATTATGGCGGAGATTTAGGGATATATATTACTGCCATAAACGGCATTGAACCAACCGGGAACCAGTACTGGCAGTTCAACATAAACGGTAACTCAAGTGAAGTAGGAGTCAGTAGTTACATTGTGCAAGATAATGACAAGATTGAATTCAAAATTGCTACATGGTGAAAAAAAACCTAAAAAAGACAGCCGCAAAATTTATAGCCGTGGCACTTGCCGTTTTATTGCGACTTTTACCTCATTTGCCAAACTTTACCCCGCTTGGAGCACTTGGTTTAGTTAGCGGCAGTTATTTTGGTAAAAAGACATCTTTGACCATAATCGTCACATCAATGCTTGCATCCGACTATTTACTTCTTTATATCAACCCGTATTCGCAAAGAGTCTTCAATTTTTCTAAACTTTACTCGCCATCCGCCCTCGTACACACAACAAGTATTTTCGTTTACTCGAGCCTTATTTTAAATGTCTTCATCGGCCATATTATTTCAAAACAGCGCAGTGCTCAGTATGTATTGCTAGGTTCATTTCTCGCATCGATTCAATTCTTTCTAATTACAAATTTTGGTGTTTGGGTAATGGGTGCATATAATCGTGGCCTAGACGGATTATTACAAAGCTACAGTATGGGTCTGCCATTTTTCAAATGGACGCTTTTTGGCGATCTAGCTTACACAATTGTTCTGTTTGGTCTTTTTGAATATGCTAACAAGTTCACCCTCCAAAGAAGCCTGAATTTATTCAAGGTGACATGGTGAACAAAACTTGCTAAACTTTTCCTGTATGAAAAAAGGGACTGCTCTCCCGCTAATTGTTGTTGCAATCGCTCTTCTAAGCGGCCTTGTCTACCTTTTAATAGGGATTTTCCCTAAAAAAGCCTCGCAGCCATTACCTAGTCCAATTGCCTCTCCCGACAAGTTTGGTGACTGGAAAACTTATACAAATAAAACCTATGGGTTCAGTTTACGTTATCCCCGTGACTGGAACATTAAAGAGTATGGAGATTACTCAGCCGATTTCTACACAATAGACACAAATTCAAAAGAAGCCACGCCAGGCGCAGCCATCGTCCGCTTTCTTAAAAGCGCAGACAAAGCAGATGTAAACGAGTTCCAGAAAATCAATAAGCTAGAAGATGGTTCACAATACGCAGAGCCTCTCGATGTCCATTCGCAAGTAACTAAAAATCAAAATTTAGAAATTGGTAACAACGCAGCAATCGATTACTTTACAGACAGAGCGTTTTCTGCGCTAGAAGGACCCAGGGGAGAATTTATCCATACGATTGCAATCAGCAAAGAGGACACAATATTAAAATTCATAAGTCATAGTCTGAATAGAGAAGATCAACTTCGTCTTATCGACCCGACCTTCACAAAAATTATATCTTCGATAAAATTCTAAGTTACTATTGCCAAGAAACAAGGAAGATCCTTGATTCTACTGCTTGCTCGTCCTTATTGTTCGCGCTAATGTTTAATCGTGCCGACGTAAGTCACGGCGGTATGTCCTTTAACTTCGACCTTGCCAGATCTTTTCTGGTTGTTTCGCTTCCAAATTCGTTCGGCGCGCAAATACAAAAAACCAATCAGACAGCCGATTTATGTAGGGTAAAATATTGCCATTTAGCCTATCTGTGCGGTCTAAAGACACGACTATGCGCTCTAAGCACCTGGCTTGTGTGCGTGCTAAATGAAGCATGGCACCGATTTTGCTTCCGCCAGGCACAATAAAGTTTCGAAGTTTAGGCAGATTTTTTTCCCAATCGTCGATCTCTTTTTCAAGTCGGGTTACATCTCTTTTGGAAATTCTTGGGACTTTGATTTTTACATCACTGGGGGTTGCAAGGTCGGTTGCCAACGTAAAAAGCTCTAGTTGAATCCTTTGTAATTTGCTGGAAATGTCACGACTTTCCTCCCCAGTTAGTATTACACCCAGATAAGAATTCAGTTCATCGACTTTTCCATAAGCTTCAACTCTCAGCGAATTTTTATCAACACGTTTTCCACCAAAAAGAGAAGTCGTGCCTTGGTCACCTGTCTTTGTGTATATCTTCATTGGCGTTATATATACCATGGATGTTTGACAAGCTCAACCAGCAACGCAATAATTACAAATAACCCATCAAAGAAAATTAATAAATAAAAATTCGTCCATTTATCCAACTATTCTAAAAAGTGTCTAAGCAAAACAAAGCCAGCAATCTAAAAATCGCAAATATTGCCAAATATCTATTGGTTATGCTCTTACCACTTCTTGTTTTTCTCATAAATTTTAACTATTTGGCCTTAAATTATGGTTTTGTTAGATCTCTTCAACAAAAAATCAATAGCGATATAACTTTAGAAAACAGATTACACCAAACAGATAATATTATAAGTTATTTCAAAGGCAGAGAAGTGCTCGATCAATCATTTTACTCAGAGCAAGCCCGTTTACATTTGGGGGAAGTTAAGGATCTCTTAACAGCGATTACGGTTTTAATCACATTGAACATTATTGTTGTTCTATTATTGATCATAATTATTGTTCATGAAAAAGACTATGAAAGTATTTTCATAGGAATGTTGTACAGTTGTTTAGCTGGGTTAGGGTTTTTCTTCTTGCTGGGTTTTACTGTTTCTAATTTCTTCGATCCGTTCTTTCTATCTCTTCATAAGTTAATATTTACAGACAATCTTTGGCTATTTCCCTCAACAGACACTCTTGTTAGATTGTTTCCCAGCGAATATTTCGAACTTTTTGCAAAGAAGCTTGTCATCAATACTGTAGTCGTGAATTTGGCTTTGATAATTTTATCTTTAGTTGGGGTTAAACTGATTAAAAAACCCGCAAGTGGAACAATTAAAAACAATTAATTTAGGCCCTTTGACGATTCATGTGTATGGGCTGATTATTGCCACGGCAATCGTCACTTGTTACTTTTTGGCAAAAAAAAGATCTCACATTTACAAAATACCTACGTCGGTTTTTGATTCCTTGTGGATTTTTACACCTCTCGTTCTTGGGGTAATTGGTGGAAGAATTTACCATGTTCTCGATAAATGGTCGCTATACGCAAAAAATCCAATATCTATGCTTTGGATTGCAAATGGCGGGCTGGGTATTTGGGGTGCCATTGCCGGTATTGCTTTGGGTTTTTATATATTCTCAAAAGCCAAAAAGGTTTCATTTTTTAAACTTCTTGATTTAGTTGCGCCATTTCTATTGTTGTCCCAAGCGATAGGCAGAATCGGCAACTACGTCAATCAAGAGGGTTTTGGCCCGCCAACAAATTTGCCATGGGGAGTTCCAATAGATATTCAAAATAGGCCGGCTCAGTATTTAAGCTTTCAAACATTTCACCCAACTTTCTTTTACGAGGCAATTCTCGACATAATCGGTTTTTTATTTCTGCTAAAAGTTGCAAAAAAATACAAATCACCTGGCCAAATATTTGGACATTATCTAGTTTATTACTCTATTTCGCGTTTTGTGACAGAAATTTTCCGTATCGACACCTGGGAAGTTGATGGATTCAAAATTTCTTTTGCAATTTCAATCGCAGCATTGCTCATAGGCGCCTACCTCTTCAAACGTAAAAACAAAGCTGTTTAGCTCGGCCAGATTTAGTGGGTTGACAACGATTAGCACTCATGCTATCCTCACTGCTAACCAAGTTTTCGTCATCCTGCAGCTCACAGTGTAGCCGCGGAAGGTATATAATCAAGAAGTAATATGGCAATTTTCTTAGACCAACAAAAACCAAATTTCAAAAGCGAATTACCCATCGTTCCACTCCGTGACACCGTTGTTTTTCCTTCTTCTATGGTCCCAATCACGGTGGGTAGACCAAAAGTAAAATTAGGCTTGGACAGTTCTTGGAACGGTGACAGGTTGGCAGTTTTTGTCGCTCAAAAAAATCCCAGAATCGAAAACCCGGCACCAAACGATATATATTCCGTAGGTACCGTCGGTCTTATCAGAAGGCTTTGGAAAGTAGATAATGAATATAATCTTGCGGTCGAAGGTGTTGCTCGTGTTTATCTAAAAGAATTCTCTCAAATAGATCCATATCTTGCCGTTAAGGTTGAAGAAATCCCTGAACTTGCTCAAAAGAGTGAAGAAATAGAAGCTCTTTTTAGAAACATCCTAGCCAAAATCAAAAGATTTGGTGAACTTGGCGGCACTCTAACGCTTGAATCTTCGATTCATATTTTCTCAACAGACGATCCTAACCAGCTAGTTAACATTGTGGCAGCCTCAATAGAACTTAAAACGATCGACAAGCAACAGATACTAGAAATGGTCGACACAAAAGCAAGGCTGCAAAGACTTTCTGAACTATTAACTCGGGAAATCAGAATTCTGGAAATTAGCAGCAAGATAGATACCGAAACTCAAGAACGTGTTGGTCGAGTCACCAAAGAAGCGATTCTTCGCGAAAAGATGAAATCTATCGAAAAAGAATTAGGTGAAGATGACGACACAAGGGAAATTGCCGATTTGCGCAAGAAAATTAAAGCTGCCCATATGCCAGACGAAATTAGATTGAAAGCAGAACGCGAAGTCACTCGTCTTGCCAAAATGTCTTCTTACAATCCGGAGTCTTCTTATATAAGGACATACATTGAATGGTTAATCGATCTTCCTTGGACAATCGGCGACAAAAAGAAAAAGATAGACGTTGATGCTGCTTCTAAAGTACTCGATGAAGACCACTATGGTTTACCAAAAGTTAAAGAAAGAATTCTTGAGTATTTAGCCGTTCACAAATTGGTCGGAAAAATCAGAGGTCCCATTCTCTGTTTTGTGGGGCCACCCGGGGTTGGGAAGACATCGATAGGCAAATCGATTGCGCGTGCTCTCGGCCGCAAATTCATCAGAGTCTCACTAGGCGGAATTCACGATGAAGCCGAAATCCGTGGTCATCGCCGAACATATGTCGGGGCGATGCCAGGAAGAATTATCCAAGGTATCAAAAATTCTGGCA
>JACPYZ010000053.1 GCA_016195765.1 Candidatus Curtissbacteria bacterium
CAAAGAGCAACATGGCGGTAACCGGTGTTTATATTTACGATGCCGATGTTTTTCACCATATTAGTGTTATCAAGCCATCACCCCGCGGCCAGTTAGAAATTACGGACGTTAACAATATATACATCGAAGAAAGCACACTAAATTGGGCAACGCTTGATGGTTTTTGGTCAGATGCTGGAACTTTTGACAGTCTTTACAGAACTAGCTCTTTCTGGGCGACTAAAATTTTAGGCAAAACAGCAGAGAAAGAGCTCACTACTTTTTAATTTATGAAACTTCTTGTAACAGGTGGGGCTGGCTTCATAGGTTCAAACTTCATTCATTATTGGATCAAGAACCATAAAGACGACGAGATTGTAAATATTGACAAATTAACTTACGCAGGCAATTTAGAAAACCTTAAAGATATCGAAAATAACCCCAACTACTCTTTTGTGCACGCCGACATTTGCGACCCAGAGGCTGTTAAAAAAGCAATCAGTGGCGTAGAAACTGTTGTCCATTTTGCTGCCGAAAGCCACGTCGACAGGTCTATATTAGATCCTTCATCTTTTGTAAAAACGAACATCCTTGGAACCCAAGTGCTGCTCGATGCAGCTTTAAATGCCAAAGTTAAAAGATTTCACCACATTTCAACAGACGAAGTCTTTGGAGCATTAGAACTAGATTCAGGGGAAAAATTTAACCAAGACACACCTTACAACCCAAGAAGTCCGTACGCAGCAAGTAAGGCAGCTGCCGATCATTTGGTTCGCTCCTATCAAATAACCTACGGCCTGCCAGTAACAATCACTAACTGTGCCGATAATTTTGGCCCGAATCAATACCCGGAAAAACTGATTTCTCTGGCAATCACCAATTTGCTCGAAGACAAAAAAGTACCAGTTTATGGGGACGGTTTGTATGTACGCGATTGGCTTTATGTGGAAGACCACTGTCGGGCAATCGAAGCTGTTTTGGAAAAAGGCAAAATTGGGGAAACATACTTAATTGGTACAAATGAACCAGAAATATCCAATTTGGAACTTGTCAAAAAATTGCTTAAGTTGCTTGGGAAGGAAGAAAGTTACATCGAATTTGTGAAAGACAGACCGGGCCACGACAGAAGATATGCAATCGATGCTACCAAAATTAAAACGGAACTTGGATGGGAGCCTACTTATTCGCTCGACCAAGCCCTTGATATTACCGTGAAATGGTATCAAAATAACCAAGATTGGTGGAAAAAACTAAAAGGGCAAGAATATAAAGATTTTTATCAAAAACAATACGGAAAAAATGCAAACTTATAAAAACTTAAACAATCTGGAAAATTTAATAGAAGGTGTAGTTGTCAGACAATTAAAAGTACACAAAGACGCTTCTGGAACTCTTTTTGAAACATTAAGAAACGATTGGGGCGATGTTTACGGTGATATTAACGCGCCTTTTGCAATGCAGTACATGTCTCAAACTCCTCCTGGCCTTGCTCGTGATGAAGATGAGTGGCACGTTCACAAAAATCAAAAAGATCGTTTTGTTTGCATATCGGGCAAAATCGTTACCGCAATTTACGACCCGCGCGAAGACTCAAAAACAAAAGGCGAACTTAATCTATTTGAAATGAGTCCAGATGCAGAAGAACAAATGTATATGGTTGTGATTCCAGAAGAAACTTATCACGGCTTTATGGTTGTTTCACAAATACCGGGAATGTTGTTAAACTTTCCAACACAGCTATATACAGGGGAAGATGAAGGTCGTGTAAAACACGCTGGGGAATTTAACTGGCAAGATGTCCGCAATGACTTTGGGATCAAATAATCGTCCAACAATTCTTGTAATTGGGGCTCAATCAATGGTGGGCTCACGTTTTTGTGAGCAAATAAAAAATAAGTATGATCTTGTGCAAGCAGATCTAAAAGGCGATATTGCAGTCGATATCACAGATCCAAGCTCAGTAAATGAATTATTCAAAAGCCACCAGTTTGAGCATGTACTTTTATTTTCAGCATTCACCGACGTCGACGCAGCAGAAGCACAAAGAAATGAAAAAGATGGAATTTGTTGGAAGATAAATGTCCAAGGTGTCCAAAATATTGCCAACGCATCCAAAGAACATGATCGCAATTTAATTTACATCTCCACCGATTTTGTATTCGATGGGGAAAATGGTCCCTACAGTGAAGAAGACGAACCTTCTATAAACCCCGATGAAGTCTCGTGGTATGGGATCACCAAGCTAGAAGGAGAAAAAATTGTAAAAAGTCTTAGCAAGTATGTTATTTTGAGAATCGCCTATCCATACCGTGCAAACTTTAACGGTAAAGACGATCTTCTCAAAAGAATATTAAAGTCATACAAAGATGGTTCACTCTACCCGATGTTCAACGATCAACAGTTAACTCCAACATTTATCGACGACTTGGCCCCAGCACTTGACCTGATTTTACAAAGATCACAAAAAGGCATTTTTCATCTATCAAGCCCGACCGTTACAACACCTTATGATATTTCTAAAAAACTTATAAAAACATTTGGTGGAGATGATAACGAAGTTAAAGCCGGTTCTCTTATAGAGTTTCTCAAAAGTGGACCAAAAACACCGCGTCCTGTAAAAGGTGGGCTAAAAGTTGATAAAATTACCCAATTGGGATTTAAACCTATGGCATGGGACGCGGGAATTGAAAAAATACATGAACAATCAAAAGGGAATTTAATATAAATGACAATTACAGTGATCGGTGCAGGATATGTTGGACTTGTAACGGCTGCTGTTTTTTCTGATCTTGGCAACAAAGTTTATTGTATAGATGTTATTCCAGAAAAAGTCGAAAAGCTTAAAAAAGCCATTGTGCCTTTTTATGAACCCCAGCTTCAAGAATATATTGAAAGAAATCTAGCAGCAAAAAGGCTAACCTTTACAACTAGCTATTCAGAATCTGTACCAAAATCTCAAGCGATTATTATTTGTGTCGGAACTCCACCAAAAGAGGACGGAGAAGCGGACCTTTCCTATCTTTTCTCTGCCGTTGAAGAAACAGCAAAAAATCTTTCCAAATACGCGCTTATCACCATAAAAAGTACCATCCCCATTGGCTTTGAAGATGATTTAGAGGCAACCGTTAAAAAGTATGCAAAAACGCCTTTTGAATTTGCAGCCTCCCCAGAATTTTTAAGGGAAGGCACAGCAATCGAAGATACTCTTCATCCAGACAGAATTGTTATTGGAACCGCAAGTAAAAAAGCTCAAAAGATTTTGTTGGAGCTTCAC
>JACPYZ010000064.1 GCA_016195765.1 Candidatus Curtissbacteria bacterium
ACTTCTCGTAAATCTAGCCTTCAGGGTATTGCCAGCGAAATCGCCACTCGCAGAATCGAGACCTTGCGCAATACCGCCTACGATTCCCTGCCCATTACCGGCTCTTTTGCCGATTCCAACTTAAGCAAATTGCCCAATTCAACAGCCAATCAAACAATTACTACTTACCAGAGCAGCGCAGATGTCAAACAAATAGCAATCCAAATTACCTGGACCGAAAACGGCAATCAGAAAACTTTTAATATGGATACGCTAATTTACCGCAATGGCATCTAGTTTCAAATTGCGCGCAGGCGCAGTCACTCTGGTTGAATTTTTAACGAGTTTCGCGATTGTCGGAGTAATTGCTGTTTTGGTCGGTGGAATATACCTGGCACATTTTAGGCTTTTTAGTAACCAAAACACGGCAATTGATGTTTCCACCCAAAACAAGCTAGCGCTTTCTGAGGTTTCTAACACGGTGCGCCAAAGTGAAAGCATTGTAGATACTTGCCCTTCTTGCGGCAGCGACACAACAGGTACAACAATTTTGATACTAAGATTGTGGCCCCAAGATGCCACAGGCGAGCCGATTGATCCTGGCACCACAAACTACGACTACATTCTTTATAAGCGCAACCCCGGTGACACAAGTAAGCTTATTCGCATAACTTATGCTTACTCCGGCAGTTCCCGCAAAAATGGTACAAAGGTAATAGCAACTAGTATGAGCAATTTAGCTTTTGCTTATGACAACGGGACGCCTTCTGCAGCCAGGCAAGTAACAACATCAGTCACAACGACCGCAACCACCGGTACAAAAACCCAGACTTCGACAGAAAGCGATATTGCTAATTTAAGGAACAAATGAACAGAAAAAATCAAAAAGGACAAGTTCTTTTAATCGGTATAATCTTTATGGCCGTTATTTTGATACTGGCAGCCGCGTTATTTTCGCGTGTTGCCAGTTACTTGCGCCTTGGCAATAACGACAGCATGAATAAGCAGGCAGAATCCCTAGCCGACGCCGGTGTTAATAGAATTTTATGGAAATTAAACACAACAGCCGGCGCCTGTGATTCTTCTTGCACCCAAGAAACAGCGGTTGGTACAACCGGCACTTTCGAAGCCTCAATCACAAATAAAACCAGTACTTTGAAAACCCTTATGGTAACGGCCTACGTTCCCAGCAAAGCCAACCCTCGCGCTAAACGAACTGTAAAAGTAGATGTTGCTATCTCTGGGGATTTAATCTCCTTTCGCTATGCAGTTCAGGTTGGCGCGGGTGGCTTAACAATGGCCAATACTTCAAGCATCATTGGTAATGTATTTTCAAACAAAACAGGCCAAAGTATCACCGGTTCCGGTAGCAGCCAAATCCAAGGCGACGCTTACACGGTCGGCACAATTTCGAGCCCTGACCCCAGCGTCACCGGCCTTAAACGCGAGAACCAAACTGCCTCCGATATGCCGACTATCAATTATCAAGAGTGGGTAGACGCAGCATCAGCAAACGGTACAATTGATTGCTCCCCAACGTGTACCATTTCAAATGACGCCAGCATTGGCCCAAAAAAATATTCGGGCAACCTAAATATCAGTAACAATGCAATTGTAACTATTACAGGACCAATCTATGTAACTGGAGATCTAACAATTTCCCAAGGCGGAACCCAAATAAAATTAGCAGAAAGCTTTGGTTCTACAAGCACAACGCTACTTGTTGATGGAAAAATTTCTATTTCTCAAGGAGCAACTTTCTTTACTACGTCAGCCAGCCCCAAAGGTTACGTGCTTGTCGCCTCAAGATCAACAGCTTCAGACTCTATCACTCTTTCCAATCAAGGCGTCAACGCCATAATCTATACTCTGAGCGGTGGTGCTAATTTATCTCAAAGTGCTCATACAACGTCACTTGTTGCGTATTCACTCAACCTAAGCAATAGTGCAAGCCTTACATATGACCAGGGATTGGCAGGAGCAGAATTCTCAACAGGTCCGGGAGGCTCTTGGCAGTTGAAAAAAGGCACATATCGTTACACACAATAATGATCAAGGCTTTACTTGCTAAACAAAGTTCTTCCTTAGCAAGGTGACAAATAAACTCTATGGCAATAACCTGTCACCAATACTGAATTAATACTTTTAGAACTGGGAGGTTTGAGTTCTGGGTAGCCCAAAAATCCTCTACAACGCCACCACAGATTCCCAACATTCTTGGGTAGCCTTTTTGAAATTCTTGATAGCGATTTACATCAAAATGGTAAAATCATCAATCTTATGAGCTACATTGAACAAGCACTGCGGGAACCTTTGCAAAGAGAGATCGTAACCGAGCCATTAAGCAACCTGGAAACAAGAGAATCGGAAGAAGGCTCCACCCCCGAAAAGATTGAGGCATTACTAGATGAATGCGAGGCAGTCGAGATGATGCAACGTCTTGCCGAATATTTGCAAGGCAACGGACAACCGCTGGCAAACACGGAGACAAGCCCGATGTTTGGACACTCTTATATATTGAAGTGGCCTCAGCACAGTTATGGTACATATGGAGGTGAATGGTTTCATAGTGTCATTGTCACAGGTTTACCCATAGCAAGGCGAGTTTTGATCCTTTGTGCAGACAAAGTTGAAATACTACAAGAGGCTGCCTGGAGCAACCCGCAAATTATGGCCGACGCGATCGTTAGAGCCCACGACAACCCCTTGACCCTCGTGGTTCCTAATAGACAAAACCCTAATCCACCGATTGAACCTTAAACAATAGCGGCCACGGTTTTCTTGACAAGCTAAATGCGCAGTGATAGCATCTCGCACAATATGGCAGAAGCTGATGGTTATCAAGATCCAGCCACGCACCGCGAGGCCTTCAAGCAATTATTCGGGGGAGACATAAAAGGATCATTTGAGCGAAGAAACGAGGACGGCTCATTATCTACTATAAGAGCGTATGAAGTTCTTGTAAATGCGATGACAGATAGAAGTTTGCTGATTGAATTCGGATTGCGCGCCGCAGCAGCCGGATACAAACAAGCAATCGGTCCTATTGTTCTACAAAACGTGGGCTTCATGGATCAACATGGAACACTACCACAGACATCAGTCCAATTCTTTTTGGAAGAAACCCAACCTTCTATAAGGCAAGAAACAGAGCAACCGCCGCTTGTCTAAGTCTTGAACAAGCCGGGGCACGATTATAAATCCCATTAGCAATACAAGATTACATATTTTGATACAATACAGTTGTGCCTGAAGCAATCACAGTTATTAAATCTGCTGGAGCAGAGACGGAAGCAAGAGAACCAGCACTTACAACCCGACAAAAATTAGAACTTAAAATGAAAATTTTTGAGCGTGGCGTTGTGTTGAGTGATGCTGCGCGAGAAAAAATGGGTGGGCCAGGCGGTAACCTTTTGACAACAGACCATTACTACGTGACGACACGTGACCCGATTTTAAATATTCAAGGAACTTTTATAAATAGCCCTGTTTCTACCGAGGATAAACCTTTTAGCCGGGACGCTAATAAGCCACCATACATGGTGGCTGTTGTTAATGATTCCTTGGTGCTAGAAGTGGATGGAAGACAGTTAAAAATAGACCATTTGCCACCGCCAGAGTACCAAGCATTAGGTGATGAAGTTAGCGAGGATATTTCGACCCACACAGACCGCGGCCGAGAATCGCCGCTTAAAGGATGCAAAATCGGTTGCCATTTTTGCAATATTCCTTGGGAATTCCAAAAAGCGAAAATGACGCCTGTTGATAAGCTCGTTAAAGCAGCAAAAGTAGCAATTGCCGACAAAGTTAGGCCAATGCAACACCTTTTACTTTCTGGTGGAACCCCAAAAACACAGGGAGAATTTGACTATTTGCAGGATGTTTACAGAAAAATGGCCGAAGAGTTTGTTAAAACCGATGAAAATGGGAACAAACATGGGCTGGATATAGAAATAATGATGACTCCTTCTGTTGCGCCAGACGGAACCGATCTTTTGGATTTGGATGGGCTTCATGAACTGGGAATAAAAAGGCTTTCTATTAACATGGAACTTGGGAATATGGCACAAACATATCGGGTTAAAGGTGAGGATGGTAAGGAGAGAGAAGTAGAGATTATGGCAGGCAAAAACAAAATTGGTAAAGAACAATACATGAACACCTTGAAAAGAGCGGTTCAATTGTTTGGTGTTGGTAATGTAAAATCGATGCTTATCGTGGGTCTTGAGCCCGTTGAACAGACATTGCAACTTGCTGAAGAGCTAGCACAAATTGGTGTTTGCCCAGAACTCAGCCCCTTTAGACCAGACCCGTTAACTCCTCTTGGTGATCACCCACCAGCTTCTTTTGAGGACCAAATAGCCGCCTACGATGGTGTACAAGAAATTATTGCCAAATACAAAAGTGAATTTCCTGGTCTTTCTGACGGATTGGAATGTGTGGATTGTATGCACAATGTTGATATGATTGAAGATGAAGATAGTTTCCGCACCCATTATGACCCTGTCACAGAAACAACTACCTATATGCCAGCGGCGCAGGGAGTAAATTGACAATTAGGCAGGTTATAAGTACTATTTTGACTGAAACATGAACACACCTACACCAACACGTATAATCCTACCAGGTCCTCCTGGCGAGCCAAGAGTGGCAAAAGCCCTATTTGGTGACGGGATAACAACTGGAAGTATGGTAGTTGAAGGTTATGCACTTGCCAAACAACTCGTTACTCCAGATGCTGTTTGGATTGAAGGCGGTTTACAAAAAGCTTGGGAAGGTAAAGATTTCCCTGGAGCATTTACCTTGGTTCCTAAAGAGGGTGCCAGAACAACAGTTAATTATGTAGAAACTTCTGACCCTGACCTATTAGCCGAAGTTGACAGAAGAATTGAATACTGGAACTACCGCCCAGAAGGATGGTATAGACGCGACGAGATTGCAATGCCAGACGGCACAAGGGTTGGAATAGAACTACTTAACGAAGATGACCCCAGCAATCTACAAATTGTTGAAGGCAATAAACCCGAAGGATACGAAGCATCAATCGACGAAATGGAAAGACAAGCACTTGTTGAATTTAACCCCCAAGGACAAAGGGAAGAACAAGACACAGAAGTTAACGAAGCCAAATCCAGAGAAGAAAGAGTTTAATATTACTTTTTTACAGCAATAACCGAGCCAATCGCCCCGAAATTAGTGCTTCCAAACAACAATTTGTGATTTTCTCTGGTTGGACCGTAATAAATGGTGGAATAGACGGGAAGAACGCGCAGACCCAAGTTTTCCAAGCCTTCGTAAGCACACACAATTAGCATTTCTCGCGCTTCTCTTTCTTGTTCGTTACCACCTGTGCCTACCGTTAAGACGAAACTGCCACCGGGAACGAGCCTTTCTGTGAGCGTGCCAATAACCTGCTGGGTACGAGCAACTTTTTCCGAAACAGACATTTCTGGATCTGAACCATGGAAAATAGAAGGTTCTGCCCTATTCCACACAATGTTATTTAATCTGGGCGGAACTAAACCGGCTTCCAGCGCACCACCTACTGTTGTGGCAATTGCAGTAAGTTGGTGAGCGTCAAAACCAAAATAGGGATTACTGAAGGCAATAGAGTTAACCAAAACGGGTTCATCTGGTTCGATTGCGATTACATGAGAACCAATACGTGTCGGTATTCTAGAAGGAGAAAGCGGGCTGCCAACATTAAGAGCCATTTGCCGCAGCCAAGGCCCCATGTAAAGAACTGCTAAAAAATCTTCTTCTGGAGGCGGCGCAACAAGAACTGCAGCGGCTTCGGGCAAAGTGATACCAGAACCAACCAGCAAAGAGGCACCAGCCATGTCTATATCACCGGAAAGTTCTGCCGTTCTTAATAACCGATGAAGGCCAGGAAATTGGCCGTATTTGAGCAAAATTGGGTGCGTTAACAAAAGTGTTTCTGTTTCTAAAATTGCCCGCGTTCCAGGCTGAGAAACTGGAATCTGTTCCCTGAATATACCAACAAGATCCCCAGCATCTTTTAACGTTGCCGAGCCAAAGACCATGCTGTCTAGTAACCGCTGTAATAACCCATCTTTTAAACTCATAACGCGACACTTTACTACTGATCCTGGTTCAAATCAAATATAAATACCTTAATTCGAACAGCAAGATGCAAATCTAGCAAACTTACCACTATCGCAAAAGCAAAAAAGGTTTAGACTCTATTTAATGTTAATTGAACAAGCACTCAGTGTGACCATGAGTCGAGCCCGCACTACCCAGCCAGAAGGGATCGATATGGTTATCTGGTCGAAAACCGATACGGGCGCCGCAATTGCGGGTTTGCTAGGTGAATCTGGAGCCGTAGACCTTTTAAAAGAGTTTGCGCTAACGCTGCAACAAATTGGTCGCCCAGACGCCAGAACCCAAGCCGTACCGGCAAGTCATGCCCATGCGTTATTGTGGGACGAAATGTTTTCGTATGACAGAAGGGCACCTTTTACAATCTCCGCTGCAATTCTGGTAACTGCTGTCCCGCACACCAGGGAAGTTTTGGTAATTGGCCAAGTTACAGAAAGACTGCAAGAAGAGCAATGGAGGGAAAAGCCAATTTTGGCAGATGCGCTGGTTCGCGCCCACGACTACGCAATGATACTAAGGTTTAATTCTGGCAACCCCGCTGTGGCAATTGAGCCGTAAACCTTGATCAATCGATGCCGATTGAAGTAAACTTACCGGAATGGCAAAAGCAAAAAGAGTATTTATACAGCTGGAATGTACGGTTTGCAAAAACCGCAACTACACCACGATTAAAAACCCAGACAACGCTAAATTGAAAGCCAAAGGTGAAGTTGGCAAAGATAAATTAATCTTGAAAAAGTACTGCAAAACTTGCCGCAAAGTGCAAGAACATAAAGAAGTAAAGATTTAACCTTGCTTTGCGTTTATCTCAATACGTGCTCGAGCCCTCATCTGCATTAGCCTCAGTGTAAGCACTTGTCCTTTATTCTCAAACAATACCTCATCTGCAGCACTGGCAAGCCCTTGAATTGACGATGCCTTGCCATGCTGGAGAGCGCGAGCAGTAGCAACCATAGCCATATAAGGCAAATCCTCAGGGATCAGAAGAAAAGACGAATTCATACCATGCGCGTCCATAAGGTTTGTAATCCAATTAGGCGAAGAACCATTATATTGTGCTAATGTTTTCCTAACTTTTTCAAATCGTTCCTTCTCATCAGCCGAGACGGGAGCCCGAAAGACTGGGTCCAACGAATCTGATTCATCTCTTGCCTTAACCCACATATCATGAATATTCCTTCTAATGTTAGGGTGGCCAAACTCGATAAGCGCGCTCTCTTCTAGCGCAGTTAACTGTTTTATTGACTGAATACCTCTGCTAAAAAGAGTTTCAATGACATAGGATACGGACGTAGACTGAAGACCTTCTGGCGTATGCATCAAAATAGAGTCCATTCCATACGTGTTCAAAGAATCTAACCTTAAATTTGGTATCGTGCTGGCTCGTGGTGCTCTATATAGCTTACGATGCCGATTCGCCATTTTGTTTCGCATTTGCTCAAATCTCTCTAATTCCTCCGCAGTGGCTGGGACTCTAAATAAAAACGGCTCTGATTCCACCACATCCGAAGCCACAAGTAAAACAGAGGCATCACTACCTGAAAAAAGTTGTGGATCTGCCTGGAATCGTACAGCAAGTTGCTGCAAACCGTCACGAACTAGACGATGCTTCTCTATTTTCGCCGCCATAAAAGACTTCAAATCGTTGTCCGGAATTTGCTTAAACCTGTCAGGCATAAGGACGATTATAACCCATAGTAGAAAATCTCGCAATAACTAGCCGAAAAGTCCAGGAACATAAAGAAAGATCTAGTCTCCTAGGCAGCAAAAGTTTCAAAGGTAATAAAGGGTTACTTTTTCTTCTTCGGCAAAGGTAAGTCGCTTGCCGTCTCCCTAATTAAACTAGTTAACCATTCGGAATCTTCCCAAAGATCACCGGAAATCCAAAAATACAACTTTGCGCCCGGATATGGCGGCTTTTCTTCCAAATTTTCTATCAAGGCTCTACCTTTTGCAGTGGGCTTAACAAAAAGCTGGTCGTCGCAAACAAAAGCCACAACTTTGGTGTCGCAATAAAGAGCATATTCGCCAAACATTTTGCGGCTGTTTATTTCACCTGCCCCAGCAATTTGGTCGACTAGAAAATCGATCGTGCTTTGTTTTGTAGCCACAGAGGGATAATAACAAACCTAGCGCATCAACAAAACTCCAATTGTCACAAGAACTGCACTTATTATTTTCTTTAGCAAATGATCTCTTTCTTTTAAAAATATTGCCGCTAGTATCACCGTTACAATCACCGTTGATTGCAAAATGGGCCCAGCTTGGGAAGCGCTAGCACCAAATTCGATTGAAGAATAAAAGAAAATTGCAGAGATTCCCTAGCACAAGACAAGCGCCAGCATTTTGGCAAAAATCTTGGTGTTTAAAAATGGTTTAAGTTGCAAAACGACTTTGGGTTTTACCAAAACCAAAAAAAGGCCGGGCAGAAAAAACCCGACGGCCGTATAAGAAAATACATCGACATGAGGCAGCAGGTAAGCATCGTTTGTAATTGCCGAACCGTAGCATAAGGCCATTCCCAAAACATACAGGATGCCTTTATTGAATTTAATGCGGCCGATATTTTTGGAAAGCAAAAACACCGAAAGCAGAATTAAAAATGTGCCCACAACTTTTTGAAAATTGAACGCTTCACCCAGCAGGAAGACAGCCGTTGCAATAACCACAATTGAACGCACAGAAGTTAGAATGGTAACTTCGGAAGCTTCTAGATATTTATAGGCATTAAAAAGAAAAACCGTGCCACTGCCGTAAAGAATTGTGAGCAACAAAAAGTTGATTGGGTACTGAGCAAATGGCGGCACGACAAAACCTTTGACCGTGGCAAAAGCACCAATAACCAAACCGCCCAATATTTGAAAAACCACGGAATATGCAAAAGGATCGCTTTTGTCTGCCTTCATCAAGACTCTTTGAAGAAGACTAGACAAGGCACTAAGAAAAACAGCACAGAGTAGAAGCGCAATCCAAGACAT
Organism: Candidatus Curtissbacteria bacterium; assembly: GCA_016195765.1. Taxonomy (GTDB): domain Bacteria; phylum Patescibacteriota; class Microgenomatia; order Curtissbacterales; family GWA2-41-24; genus JACPYZ01. The sequence continues at coordinate 9,081 of JACPYZ010000064.1, forward strand.
AGAAAAAGTATAACCGCTTAAGCTGAATTTCAGAAACCCTTGTTAGTATGAAAGTACAAGGAGGTGAGAATCCTTATTAAACTAAAAGATTTAAGCCGCAAGTGGATTGCAACCTGGCTAATAGGCCTTGCGGTATTGTTTGGCGCAGCAGGAAGTTTAATGCTGGAAGCCGTCATTGCCAATAGCCCCAAATAACGAAATGCTTATTTTGTGGCACACCTTTCTGGAGTCGGAATGTTATACAAAATGGTTTCTGCACCCAACGAGGCAATTTCGCCGTCTGGCGTAAACGAAGGGGCTTTGTCTATTAACTTTGATTCTACAAAAATGCTGTTGGTATCACGGCACAAATCTTCTTTTTTGATATCGTCTACAAAATGATACCGGCCAAATTCAATAACATCGGTAATATTAGTACTAGGATCGGTTTTCCACTTGGCCGTTTTTTGGAAAAGTGCTGGATCGTATTTGTCGCGAAATAGAACAAAAATATAGGTAAAGTTACCACGACCCCGAATGTAAACTTGCTTGTCTGGATATTTATTCAAAAGATCGACCATCTCCAAATAACCCTTGTGCCACCACTTACCAGCGTAAGCTTGCAAATGCCGGAAGTAGGCATCGAAATATAAAACGTTAACAAAAAGAATGGGCACAAAGGCAAGCACCAGCACTGCATAAACCAAAATTCTGGGCCAGATTCTGGTAAGACTATCCCAAACAAACTTAATGGCAACGCCTTCCAAAAGAATAAAGGGCACAACCATGTGAAGCAGCCTGGTGCTGGCAATATCTTTGGTAAAAGTAGTGGCAATCGGGCCAATCAGGATCCAACCAACAAGCAAAACGCCGTATTTTGACCTTTTCCAAATTAAGCAAAATGCTCCTATTAAAATCAAAGCCGGTTCATACAAAAGCATATTGCCAAAACCGTCGACATTTCCTTCAAACCCCCGCCCGGTTTTAAGCCAAAAGTTCACCGAAAAACCGTCAAAATAGTTAAGCGCAGCTTTATAAACGAATGCTAGCCT
>JACPYZ010000055.1 GCA_016195765.1 Candidatus Curtissbacteria bacterium
AAATGAACATATTTTTTAAAGAGTCTCAATACAACTATCCAAGCGCTATTGAATAAGCACAAAAACTAAATGTAAAATACGAAAGTAAAATGAGTGGCGCCACCAGCAAGAAAGACAAGATTGCAATAGTCATCCCAACTTATAACGAGAGTGAAAATATCCTGTCTTTGATAAAAGCGGTTAAAAAAAATATATCGACTGGCGATATCATTGTTATTGTTGACGATAATTCTCCCGATAAAACAGGAAAAATTGTAGAAAAGTTTTCTAAAAAAACAAAAGGAATTTATGTTATTCATCGCAAGGGTAAAAATGGAAGAGGCTCGGCTGTTCTTGCCGGTTTTAAATATGCAAAGAAATTTAAACCAACACTTTATATAGAGATGGATGCAGATTTTTCCCATAAACCCGAAGACATAAAAAGACTAGTAAAAAAAATTAATGAAGGTTTTGATGTAGTTATAGGATCTCGTTACCGAAAAAGTAGCAAAATCGAAAACTGGCCGCCCCAAAGAAAAATATTTAGTCGCATGGCTAACTTGTTTGCAAAAATCATTTTGAATGTGCCGATTTCCGATTATACAAATGGATTTAGAATCTACACCGAAAAAGCATCAAACTTCCTCTTGAACCAGGAACTTTTTTCAAAAGGTTATATCCTACTTTCCGAAACGGCGTATAAGTTAAATAATTCTAACTTCTCGTTTGGAGAAATTGCTATAGTTTTTGTAAACAGAAAAAGGGGACAATCAAACACGAATCTTTCAGAAATACAAAATGCATTTTTTGGTGTCATAAAAATCAGACTTGCTGGGAGATCACCAAAAAATTAAGAAACACTTCTTGTTATAATCCTGCCAACAATTTAAATGGACAAAGAAATTACACGTCTTTATCGCTTACGTTTTAATCTAGAGTTGAAATCTCGAAATGATATATGGAAAATACTTTGCCATGATTATTTTCAGAGATTTATAAAAAAACAAGATACTGTTTGTGATCTCGGTAGTGGATATTGTGAATTTATAAACAATATCAAAGCGGCAAAAAGAATCGCAATCGATATCAATCCAGAAACAAAAAAGTTCGCAGATAAAAAAGTTCAGACAATAATAGCTTTGAGTACGAAATTACCCAAATCTTTATATGGTTCAGTCGACGTAGTTTTTGTCAGTAATTTTTTTGAACACTTATCTTCAAAAGAAGAACTTGCAAAAACACTCTTACAGATAGGCAAAATACTTAAAAAGGGCGGAAAGCTAATTGTTCTGATGCCAAATATTAGGTACGTGGGTCCAGCCTACTGGGATTTTTTAGACCATCAATTGCCTTTGACAGAAAAAAGTATGGAAGAAGCATTGCTTCTCCATCGTTATCAAATAATCCTGAAAAAAAATAAATTTTTGCCTTATTCCACAAAAGGGAAACTTCCTCAAAGACCAGCACTGGTCAAGCTCTATCTAAAAATACCTTTGCTGCATTTGGTTTTTGGTAAACAATCACTAATCGTTGCAAAGAAGGGTTAAAAATGAGATTAAGCAACTTTTTCTTGGCGGCACTTCTGTTCTTTAGCGTTTTGTTAAGACTGGTTGATTTAGGACGAATCCCCAATGGTTTGACCGTTGACGAGGCGGATATGGGCTACAACGCATATTCAATCCTAAAAACAGGCAAAGACGTGTATGGTCGAAGCTTCCCCATGTTTTTCCAATCCTTAGACGATTACAAGCCAGGTTTTGCAATTTATGCATCAATTCCCGCAATAAGACTTCTTGGCTTATCGGAATATTCCATCAGATTATTTCCGGCCATAATCGGCGCTCTAACACCACTGTTATTTTTCGTTTTTTTGAAAATGCTCTATCCAAAAAATAATTATGCAGCTTTTTCAGTATTTTTGCTAACCACTTTTGCGCCTTGGAATGTCGCGATATCTAGGGCCACCTTTATGTATATAGAACTTGTTTTCTTTTTACTTCTTGCGCTGATCACATTTTTTTTAGGAATAAAAAATAAAAATTTCCCCATTTACATAAGCGCTTGTATTTTCGCCTTTACTCTATACGTATATTATGCGGCCCTAATTTATATTCCTTTAATTGGGATAATCTTGTTCATTTTCTTCAAAAAAGAACTACTAGCAAAGAAAAAAAATCTTATTATTGCCTCTGTACTGTTCTTGGTAATATCGGCACCAGCACTTTCACATTATTTGAATGGTTCAGCAAGAAGTAGGTTCAATGCTATCTCACTTTTTACACCCGATATCTCATTGCCAGTCTCGATCCAAGAAATAGAAACAGATAACAAATCGAATAATAAGTTGTTTAATTTTTACCACAATCGAAGAATTATTAATGTTAGCAATACTCTTGATAACTATTTTGATTATCTAAATATGGACTACCTATTTGTAAATAGTAAAAATATCAGATACTTTTACATAAATTATTATGGCCTTTTCTACTTTTTAGAATTCCCCTTTCTTCTAATTGCTCTGCATAAAATAATCAAAAAAAGAGAAAGCAACGACTTGTTTCTCTTGGCACTCTTGTTAATATCACCAATACCAGCTGCAATCACTTTAGGTTCCCCATTTGTTCATAGAGCAATACTTCTGCCAATGGTTTTGCAAATCTTAATTGCCCTTGGGCTCGCAAAGTTTCTTAAGAGTTTTCAGGCCTCATATTTCCAAAAGCCGATTTATTATTCTATTGCAGCTTTGTATTTAATAAGCGCAGTAGGGTTCATACATCAGTACTTTGTCCACAATCCTAAAGAATTTTCAACGGAAAAAGATAACGGGGCATGGTTTTCATCAGTAAAAGAGGCGATCCCTCAGTTAAACTTATACAAACAAAAATATCCAACTGTTGTCTTTACATGGTCCAGCACAAAGTTAGTACCGGGTATCTATTATCTGTTTTATAGCAAAATAGACCCGACACTAGTTCAGAATAAATCCGCAAAATGGACAAACGAATCGCCATCTTTTCGCCAAATTTACAATGAGGTTGGTAATGTTCAATTTCGGCCAATCGACTGGAAAGCAGATAGTCAGCTAAAAAACACACTGTTTATTGGATACCCTAGTGACTTTCAAAAAGATGATGATATTCACACAATTTCAAAAACCTACGATCAGGACGGGAAAGAACACTTTTGGTTTGTCACAAAAGATTAATATCTAACTTTTAAAATATCAAAAATCGGCCCGGCCACCTCCAGTTGATACATGTTACCGTTGTTAAAATTGAAAGTCGCGTCAAACGTCGCTTCTGATATCGGGTGATAAGAGCCATTCCGAATCGGATTAAAGCGTTTTATAAGTTCATACCTATTGTTACTCCCCAAAAGTAAACTGTCTCGTGGGTCAAAGTAATAATCGACTACGTAAGCAATACGTACATCTTTTTCTAGGTTGGCAATCTGCACGCTTTTTAAAATGCCAGGATATGCACCTAAAAAGTAGACATTTCGGACGTTTCCCCCTACAGAATAGTTTTTTGCAGACAGGCTCCTAAAGAGTCCATGGTCATGTCTTTGCATGATGAGCGCGGCCTCCCTTGAAGGCACGAGATATTGATAGCGGCCGCCACCGTAAGCAATCGGTATAGAAGGGTTTATATGGCTTTTCACCCACTCTTGGGCCGATACAAAAGTAGGCTCCTTCGAATATAGATAGCACCAATAAATGGAGTTAATGGAAGACAGTAAAAGGATAAGAATAATAAGTGAGCCCATGCGAATAATCTTAGATATAAAAAACGCAGCAATTGGAATCAAAAGAAGATGAATAGGCAACAGGTATCTAAGTAAAGGGTGAAAAAATAATGACGCAAAAATAAAATAAAGAAGTACATAAAAGACGATTGACTTAAATATATAACCTCTCCTAAAAGCAAGGAGCGATCCCAAAATGCCAAAAGCGAAAATTACACCATCACTTAACAACCATTGACCGATATAATAAATACCTAAATTGCTATAAATTGTATGTACAAGCGATTCACTTAAATTACCTTTTCCAACTATCAAATCTGTTAAAAATTTATCCTTAAGTAAAAAAGATTGGTTATTTGCAATCGCTTGGATCAAACCTGTTGTAAGAGTTAAAGAGTTTAACAAGTAAATGAAGATTAAAAATAAAGCAATTTTTATAAACGATTTAAGTTTCCAATCGGGGTTTAAAATTAAAAGCAATGGAAGAATGACAATGCCTACTTGATGGAAACCAAAAGCAACAGCACACGAAACCAAAGAAAAAAAGAACTTACGTTTTAGAGACAAATAAATAGAAAGTGTAATAAAAAATAAAGCCGCAGACCATGGACGACCAGTGTTGGAAATATGCACCAGATTAAAAGAAACAGCACCTAAAAAAGCGCAAACGAGCGCTGCTTTCTTATCACTAAAAAGTAAAATACTTGTTTTGTATAAAACAAGTATGGTCAGAGTCCCAAATCCTGCAGATATTAATCTTGGCACGAAAAGAAAGTAGCCCTGATTTACTAACAAAAATGTTTTAAATTGGTCTGGGTTCACGACAACTTTTGCAAAAAGCAGAAATAAATAAGAAATGACAATGAACGGTATCTGAATGTAAGCACCGAATGGAGTGTAGTTAGAAATAGAGTAGATGGTTTTGTTGGCAATCATATTCAAAGAAGAAAGATGAGCAATTGCCTCATCGTTAGAAACAAAAATAGAAGGGGAGTCGAATGTTGGATTTACGGTCCTCAGAATAAGCCCAAACAACAATATCACCAGCAACAAATAATCTTTACGAATACTGGGCCAAAAATTTTTCAAATTGAGAAACAACATATTTCAATTTCGCTCGATTATTTCCTGGATACACACCAATCCAAAATGCAGAGTTTGTTAGTATATCGCTGTTTTTGAGATTTCCAACGACACGGTGTTTAATCTTAAGATAAGCCGGGTGTTTTAGTAAGTTTCCGGCAAAAAGACTGCGTGTTTCAATATTGCTAGATTGCAAAAAATTAACAAGTTCCAACTTAGTAAAGGGTGAATTACTTTTTATCGTAATTAAAAATCCAAACCAGCAAGGATCCGATTTGGGATTCCACGTGGGTAGTAAAAAGTACTTATTGTATTTTTTTAAGTTCTGATACAAATAATTAAAATTCTCTTGGCGAGCCTGAATAAATTTAGGCAATTTTTTAAGTTGAACAGTACCAATCGCCGCTTGAATATCTGTAGCCTTCAAATTAAATCCAATATGTGAATATGTATATTTATGATCATAACCATAGGGCAAATTACCTAAGTGCATCTCAAATCTTCTGCCACATCTATTATCCTGTCCAGTTCTGCACCAACAATCTCGTCCCCATTCACAAAAAGAATTTACAAGTCTGTGCAACTCAGGGTTATTAGTAACTACCGCTCCACCCTCTCCCATTGTTATTTGGTGAGCAGGATAAAAAGAGAAAGTTGCAAGGTCACCAAATGTCGAAACGTATTTCCCATTAAATTTACTTCCGAGCGCATCGCAACAATCTTCGATTAGCCAAAGCTTGTGCTTCTTTGCAATTTTTGCAACTTTTTCGACATCAAATGGGTTGCCCAGTGTGTGGGCAATCATGATAGCCTTTGTCTTTTTTGTAATCGCTCTCTCAATTAATTTAGGATCCACATTAGCGCTTCCCAGTTCAACGTCAAGAAAAACTGGTATAGCCCCGTATTGGATAGCGGGATTAACAGTTGTTGGAAAAGAACAGGCGACCGTGATAACTTCATCTCCCGGCTTTATTCTTCTTTCGCCTAACTTTTCTGATGTAAGCGCATAGAAGGCGGCTAAATTCGCACTAGATCCCGAATTGGTAATGCTTACTAATTTAACTCCCAAAAATAACCCAAGTTCTTTTGAAAATTCTTCTGCAAAATGACCTTCGGTTAACCAAAACTCTAAAGAGGCCTCAACTGCTTTTTCTATTTCATGAAAATCAAAAACTCGTCCAGAAACTCTGACCGAATCAACACCGGGAATAAAAGAATTTCTTTTGTGGTGTTTTAAATAATATTCGCGAGCAAGCTTTGTAACGTCTTTTTTCACTTGCGAAATTATACTTCAAAAGCTTTTATTCTTGAATGTTTGCGGCTCATATGTTATTGATAACGCAGCATTTTATGAAAAAGTTAATATCAATAGTTGTGCCGCTTTACAATGAAGAAGGCAACATCGAGTTACTCCATAAAAAGATTAGTGACTTGGCAAAAAAAGAATCTTCCTACAATTTTGAAATCGTCGCAGTTGAACATGGGTCGAGTGACCAAACGTTTAACCTATTGAAAAAAATTCACAAAAAAGATAAAAGATTGAAAATTTTACAGCTATCTAGGAACTTTGGTAATGCCGATGCGGGTATAACAGCCGGTTTAAACCACATAAAAGGTGATGCCGCGGTTATATTAATGGGAGATTTGCAAGAGCCTCCAGAATTGATCTCACGATTTCTCCGAAAATGGGAGGAAGGTTATGAAATCGTTTACGGTGTTATAAAAAAAAGAGCTGACAGCTCTCTATTTAGAAAAATCAGCTCGATCGCCTTTTATAAAATTATTAACAAGCTGACTAACAATTTGATGCCAGAAAATGTTTCAGACTTTAGACTAATCGACAAAAAAGTCTATACCGTTATAAACCAGATGGAAGAAAGGAATAAATACTTAAGAGGTATGGTAATTTGGACCGGTTTTCAACAAACAGGAATACCATTTGATCGCTCAAGTAGGTATTCAGGGGAAAGTAAAGCAGACTTTATTACGGCACTCAAGGTAGCAGCAAATGGCATTTTTTCGTTTTCATATGCTCCGCTGAAAGTCGTAACCATACTGGGATTTTGTCTTTCAATTATTTCCTTTTCGATTATCATCTACCAAGTGCTTCTGTTTTTTTTCTTTGGTAGGGGAACACCAGGAATATCAACTCTTGTCGTTTTGATGGGATTTTTATTTGGGGTAGTATTTCTAATTCTTGGAGTAATGGGGGAATACTTGTCCAGAATTTATGATGAAGTAAAAAGAAGACCTGTTTATATTGTAAAAGACAAAATCGGATTTTAATAAAGAGTTAACGATTCTTTATTTATCTTATTCATAATGCTTCTGTACCAAAAAATTAGTTCATTTAACGAATGCTCAAAACTAGTAAATTTTAAGCTTGGCATCTCTTTCATAAGTCGAGAAATATCCGGACTATATTCCAAGTCAAGAATTTTGTTCCTTATCTTTATTTTTGATTTACTGCCAATTTGTGACGTTATCGCTTGAGCAATCGTCTCAAGATCTAAAGTTTTTCCGGAACCAACGTTGTAATTGCGGTATTTTGGGCTATTCAAAATAAAATAGTCCAGTATATTCAAAAAATCATCTATAGCTAAGTAATCAAATTTTCGATTTGTCGCAACTTCAATTGGCAAATTAAAAAGTGTTTTTAAAATTGTGTTTGAAATAAACCGGACCATATAATCTTCGTATTTACCAAAAATGCCAAAGAGTCTCAAATTGATAAAGTTTTCTTGTGTTTCAATGTATTGAGAAATAATGAGCTTGGACAAGCCGTAATTGTCTTTTGGAATTACTTGGCCAATTTCGTTTTCAGAAATAGTGCTAAGATTGCGATCTTTAGAATATTCGGCACCTGAACCCAAATTAATAAATTTATCAAAATAATCTTTTTGCTGGGCAAGATTCAAAAACATCTCGACATCATCAACAAATATTGAAACGGAGTCACTATCCGATCTTTTTCCCCCAGCGTTTGCACCGTGAATAACTAAGTCAAAATGTTTATGATCGCGAAAGTATTTTTGAACAGATTTTGTATTTTTTAAATCCAACTCCCCATGGGAAGGAGCGGTGAATTCATATTTACTGGAAAGATTCTCGATAATATTTCGACCAATGAAGCCAGAGCCGCCCGATAAAAAGACCTTAAGTTTTTTCACTTATCACTCGCCAGCCATATTCTTTTTAAATTCATCTCTGGGCAAAAATGGAAACATATCCTCAAAAGGATGCGAAACGAAACTTCCGTCTGGTCTTCGCTCAGAAGAAACTCTCGGTCCAATTGTTTGCCACTTTGGTGATTTAATGTTGCAAACGACGGGACCATTTAATTTAAGCGCATTCGCAAGTTTGCTTTTAAGTTCAGATGTTTTACTCACTTGTAGTGAAGCAATACCATAAGCATCGGCTACCTTTGCGGCATTTGGGCAATAGAGGCCCGTTTGTGGGCTTTCACCCATAAGCCTGCCCCCTAAATGTGTTTTTTGTGTATGCCTAATAAGTAAATAACCCTCGTTATCAAGAACAAACAATTTAATTGGCAATTTGTTTTGTTTAAGCGTTGCCAGTTCTTGCACATTAAATTGAAAG
>JACPYZ010000056.1 GCA_016195765.1 Candidatus Curtissbacteria bacterium
AGCAAGAGTAATTTTATGCTTAGGAGCAAGATTTTTTAAAAGGTTATAAGAACGTATCTGCCCGCCAGAAACCAAGGGGTATGGCAAGTAAGGCGTGATCATTAAAATCTTCACTATTATTTCCCAATGCAATCTTTGAACATTTCGACGATCAAATATTCTTTTGTTTGATCAATTACTTTACAGTGCTTGGCAAGGTTCTGGATTCCGGCATCGCCAACATCAACAGAGACCAGATATTTTGTACCATCGTCAATAAACTTTTCTAGCGGCCTGTCGACTATTGGATAACCATGGCGATTTGTTTGATATAAAAATGCAGTGTCGCCATTGTAAGGAGCAATTACGATTGCATCTTTTGGCAGCAAGCGATCAACCGCCTTGCCAGCTTTCACTATTTCGGGTTTGTTAATCCAGTAGTAGCCCCGTATTTGGTAATAGCCGAAAGCAAAAATGAAGCAAATTAAAATTAAGGCAATCACCGGCCCGATGTATCTGTTAAAGGTTTCCTTGGGCAGAGTAAAAAGTGTTTTTGTGCCGATTGCCAAAAATATGGCAAGGGAGGGAATTATAGGAATCTGGTAATAATCATGGCGGACATTACCGGATGCAAAAATGACTACATACGCCAGGCTCGAAAACAAAATTGAAAAATAAAACAGTTTTTCGCGTCCGGGTTTTCTGATTAGACCCAAAATAAAAAGCGGTACACCCCCGAAAGTTAATATTAAATTTCCTAAGCGCTCTGCAAAAATCCATTGGAAAAAAGCACCTTTAAACCTAATGTTGCCTTCGTTAATTAAAAATTGCCAATTAGGGATTCCCGCCGGATAGTTAATCATCCAAAGACGCCATGCTAAAAATGGCACAATTGAAACTATTGCAAATGCCCAGAGATAAGGTTTTTTAAAAATCGAGAAATGATATTTTTCAAACGCCAAATAAACTATTGGGAACGTAAAAATTAAGGCAATTGGCCAAGTTAATATGGCCGCTGAGGTTGCAATTGAGCAAATCAAAAGCCAAATAACTTTTTGTTTGTCTAGCCACTTTTGAAACGTAAAATACGAGAGCAACAAGAAAAATACCATGGTTGGTCCTGGCAAAACTGTGGTGGAATAAAAAATATTATATGGAATGAATGCAAAGAAAAAAGCACTGAGCAGTGCTGTTTTTCTACCAGAATAACGACTGACTATTAAATAAAGAAAAAGTGTTGAGATGACAGTAATTATTGCTGTTGTGAGTCTGGCATAGATATCTTTGATGCCAGTAAAATACCAAACAAAAGCGACAATCGAATTGTAAATTGGAAATTCAACAAAACGGTACCTGTTTGGATTGTCTTTTCCGTTGGTTTGTGACGACATGTCGTCGTACTTAGGTACAAAAGGGGTATAGCCTTCCTTGATGAAATTTCTGGAAACTGCAGCTGTATCTGCCTGCCTCCAAGAATGCCAATCGGCAATTGGCCTGTCAATTTTATAAAGGCGGACGGCAAAGGCAGCAACTAACAGGGCAAGTACAAATATTAACTGGAAACGTTTCACTTTCTCGTGGATTTTGCTTCTGCAAATTTAACAATTGAAAGGAGAATTGCTACCAATATCCAAAAAACATAGGCAACTTTCGAAGCTTCAAAAACGTCGATATATACAGCGTTTAGCAAGAGACCCAGAGTTGCCGCAACTAGACTTGCTGCAACCGTATAGTGAAAAGGGTCGGATATGTCTTTGATTGCACGAATTCCCTTCCAGATGATAAAACCTATTAGACCAAAGAATGCCAAGAATCCCAAAAGCCCAGTTTCACCCAGTGCTCTCAAAAAATCATTGTCCGTCGATTCAGCTTCTGTAAAATCTTGAATATTTTTCTTTGTTAGCGTGGAGTAACCCGAGCCTAAAAGTGGATTTTTCAAAAACCCCTTGATTGCCTGTGGCCAAGTGTAATCTAGGCGTATGCCGGTTGAAAGATCATACGTTACCGCGGCTTGCGAATAAACCCGCGGCTTGGCTGCCATGCTTGCTGGCAAACCGCTCGCAGAACCATATTCTGGAACATTATTGTAAACATCAACAGGTACGCTTGGCTTGGCAGTTGTCGGGGGGGTATCAGATTTTGAGCCGACATTATCATTTGTTATATCGATGTAGGCAACATTTGGACCCTTAGGGGCTTCTTTGGCAATAGGTTTAAGAAATCCCATTGTTTTAAGCTTGTCTAGTTTTAATAAGTGGGAAAATCTGTCGGAAAGATCGCCAAAAGAAAGCATCACAAAAAGTGATAACACCAGCACGAGAGCGTAACGCGAAATAGCCCAGAAATAACCCTTTTTATAAATTAACAGTCCAAACGCCACCGTGATTGCAAAAAGGTAAGCAATAAAGGAAGTTCTGGAAACGGTTAAAATTAATAGCCAGAATGCACAAGCGGATATTAGAATTAGCAATAATTTTTGGAACCATTTTTTTACAATTAAAGAAAGAGGTATAAAAAGTGTTAGCAGCATCATTAGGTAGGCGGCAAGATCGTAGTGACCGCCGAATGTCGAAAGCACGCGTGCGTGTTCTGTTAAGTAAAGAGTTACCCCTTTGCTGAACTCTCTGTTCATTGTCGAATAAGCTGGCCAGTAAAGATATTTCTGCCCAAAGCCATAAATTGAAACGAGTAGCAAAACGGCTGCGGTTACATAAACGTATTTTTTAACTTGATTGAGTGATTTTATGGTTGAAGCAAAGACAAAGAAGACAGAAAAGTATTCGATCCTGCGTGCCCAATTGAAAAATAGCTTCTCTAGGTGTGGAAAACTTAGAGGAACAGTTTTGGTCACAAAAATCGCAGAAAGAGAAGAGAGCGCACCAACTGCAACATATACAATCATAGGCACTAGCAGTGGATTATTGCGCAGGCTAACCTTTTTTCTGATCAACTGAACCACCCATACGGCAAACGCAACTGCGACAAGAACATCATCTAATCTAAGTCTGACTATGTAACCAGGCACAAGATCTGCAATTGGAATTTTTGGGTAGAGGGGTACTACGACTAAAAGCGCAAGCGATAGATATTCTAAGAGATGACTATCAAGCCATTTTTTTTGTATACATGTAGAATCGTTTGGTATTCCCCAAGTATGGCATTTGCTGAAATTTTGCCGGATGAGCCTTGTCCTATATGAACTATTTTACTTTCAGGGTTCATAATGATTTTTAGGCCCGCTTTTTTTATTCGGTGGCAGAGATCAACATCTTCTCCATACATAAAAATCTCTTTATCAAAAGTGCCAACTTTTTCCAAAACTTTTTTTGGCACCATGAACGCCGCACCCGTAACCCAATCGAGTTCTCTCTCTTTGCCGTAAAAACTGTCGTGGTCGATATGGTACGGCTTAAGCCATGTCCCTCCCGGTAGATCGTCAATAAAGCTCATCCAAAAAAACACTTTTAATAAGGTGGGGAAGTAACCACCGGATTGCTGAATCGTTTTATCTTCGTTCAAAATGAGCGGTGCGATTGCGCCAAGATCCGGAATATTATTTGCTCTTTTAAAAAGCCTCTCGATTGACTCATCAATTAAATAAGCGTCTGAATTGAAAAAGAAAATGTAATCCCCTTCTGCTTCTTTTATACCTAAGTTATTACCTTTACCAAAGCCGACGTTTTCGGGACTGGCAATTAATTTAATTTTGGAAAAATTTTTCTTTAGGTACTGGCTGCTACCGTCCTCGGAATTATTATCTACGACAATAATTTCGTATGTAAAATTTTTGGCAAATTTTTGGATAGATTCGATCGCTTGAAAAACGAGCTCCTTGGTTTTGTAGTTAACTATAATAAAAGAAATGTTCATTTATTTTTTATAAAGCTGTAAGCATGTTTATAAGTAGCTGCAAAAATAACTCCAAAGGAAACGAGTAAACATCCGAAAATTATGTTTGGCGTTAGATGCTCTTTATAAAAAAGTGCGCCAAATAAAGTGGTAGTGCCCACTGTGAGATAGCTTAAAAGAGATGTTGTGAATACTGATGTTTTTGTGAGCAATACCTGATATAAAAAGAAGAATCCAATAGAAGAAACTAGAACTGCAAAAATAAGTGCGCTCGCAGAAAGCAAATTAATATCTCCAATTATTTTGGTGGGGTCAAACAAAAAAGGAGATATGACAATCGCAATTAGAGCGGTTACGGCGAAACTATTAAATATAATTTGCAAAGGGGTATAGGATTTGCCAATTTTTTTTGACATCACCAGATAAATAGCCCAACATAAATCGGCAGCAGCCATTAACAAATTACCTAAAAGGGTCCCGTTCGAGAGCAAGTCAGGGCTTTTAAAGGAACTTTCTAAAATAAATCCCGTGCCTGCCAAAGAAATTATTAGTCCAATAAACTGAATTTTTGTCAGCTTTTCTTTGATTATCAAAAAACCAATGACAGCAACCAAGAGAGGAGTCATAAGATAGACAACTTGTGACACGATAACGCTTGTGTATTTAATACCTAAGGTAAAGATTATTGTATTGCCCGCAAAAAGAATGTTGGTTATAAGCATCTCCTTATTAAAATTTTTCCACTTTATCCATTTACGTTTATAAGCAATCGGCAGCAACACAAGCACGGCGAGCACGAAACGAAGAGTAATAAAAGTAAATGGCGAAAACTGATTGGCTAAATATTTTACAACCGCCGGGTTTAATCCTCCCGCCACAGCGGCAAGTAAAAGTAAAAATAATGTCATTGAAAAAGCCGCGGGCGGCCGAGTCTGTAGTGCGGATCTTTGTTTTTGCGCTCCCCTATGACTTTTGCTGGAACTCCGCCAACGATCTCAAAATCCCCGACGTCTTTGGTAACTACTGCTCCTGCCCCAATAACCGCTCCCCTGCCAACTTTAACTCCTGCTAAGATGATTGCTCTTGGCCCAATAAAAACGTAGTCCCCAATTTCAACCGGTTCTTCTATCGGGTCAAAACCTTCTGAATCTATGCTGTGTTCTGAATTGAAAATCATGACTTCGGAAGCTATATCGACATGATCGCCAATTGTCAGTTTTGCTCTTCCGTCTAAAGTCGCGTGATCGCCAATTATCGTTCCGTTGCCGATTTTAATTTTAAGTGGGTTGTAAAAACGAGCACCCATATGAATATAAGAATTTTTACCAATTTGGATGCCGGCTACTTGGTAAATTAGCTTGCGAATAGTGTGAGATGGGATATAATTTGCGACAATTTTCAGAATAAAAAGATCTGCGTCGAGAAGAATTGCCAATATTCTGTTTTTGGCCTTAACGGCGGTTTCTTTTTTTGTTAGTTCCTTACCCATTCGATCCTTCATACATATAGTATATCTTATTGTTTACCAGCTACGTCCCTAGTTCGGCTAGGCCTGTAAGCACTGATTTTAAGTGCTGACTTTGCAATTATTGTTGAAAATGCTCTAGCTGGGCATCTGGTAATCGCACCTTCGCCTACCATTGCCAAGAGCTCGGAGTCAGACGGACTAGATTCAAAAGCTTCCTTTCCCAAGGCGCCTGCGATTGTCTCTTTTCCTATTTGAATCTGGGTTACTGTCGAAGCTAGATTGTGAGCACCTTCCATTGAAGAGTCTATTTCTGTTTGAGGCAAGCCTGCCTCTAGTAAATGGGGCATTAAAATTTGCGCTATTTGATCTTCTAGGTCTCCTGCTGAGTTTTCGCGATTTGCCGCAACAAGCTGCGACAACCTAGCGACATCTTCGGAGCTCATCGCCTGAAGCGCCTGCGTACAGGCTGCCTGCACTTTGGCTCTATCTTCTCTGCCTACAATGAGATGCCCAGCGGAATCATGCCCAAATGTCTTGTATCCGTGACACAACTGCGTGCCAGCTGCTACTTGCTCTTTTGCCATTCTATAATTGTACTATGGGGTTTAGTTTGAGGCAACTTTAGTTAAAATTGCCAAAGTTTCTTTAGCGCATGCTTCCCAGGAGAAACGTTTAACGTTTTCTTGGCCTTTTTTGATTAATTCTCTCGAAAATTTTTCATTTGTTATGAGTTTTTGAAGAGCAATCTTAATTGATTCAACGGAATCTGGATCGAATAATATGCCGCTTTCCCCTACTATTTCGGGCAAAGAAGAGGTGCTGGCGACTGCAACTGGCACGTCACAGGCCTGAGCTTCGACGACAGGAATGCCGAAACCTTCCCATAGTGAAGGGTTAATGTAGGCTTTTGAGCCTGAAATGAGTGGCGGGAGATCTTCATTTGGCACAAAATCTGTAAAGATAACTTCTTCTTGTATCCCAAGATCATGCGATTTTTTCAATATGGCGTCGTATAGCCAACCCTTTCTGCCTACAATTATGAGTTTTACTGATTTAGGTTTAATTTTAGAAAAAGCTTCGATTAAACGCTCAATGTTTTTACGAGGCTGAATAGTGCCCACGAATATGACGTAATCGCCAGCGATTTTGTATTTTTTCTTTACAGTTTCTACTTGTTGTTTAGATTTTTTCTTAAATAAATCTTTGTTATAGCCTTCATAAGTTACAGATATTTTTGAGTCTAAAACCTTGTAGTTTTTGACTATGTCGTTTTTCGTTGACTGGGAGGGTACGATTACGTGTGCGGAATTTTCTATTGAGTATTTAGACCAACTTGTTAGCTGGAGAACGTCTTCTTTTTTAAATAATTCCGGAAAGTGAAGATAAGAAAGATCATGAATTGTTACAACATATGGCACTTTTGAATATCGCGGTCCGTAATGGGCAGGCGAAAAAAATACGTTAGGTTTTTTCCCGAAAGTAAGTTTTAATGGTAGGGCAAATTGCGTCCAGAATTTTTGAGGACCAAATATCTGTATCTTGTTCGTTTGATTGTTCAGTTTGATTTTCGATTTGGTGGTTTTCATCTTCATTTTCTGTGAGCTTTTCTATTTCTTCTGTTTTCTCTTCCGTTTCGCGCAATGGTTCGAGACGTTTTATGTTTGCATAAAGTTGCTTGTAAGCATCAAGTGTTTCTTGAGCGGTTTTTTCCCAAGTGTATTCGCGGGCACGGTGGATACTT
>JACPYZ010000062.1 GCA_016195765.1 Candidatus Curtissbacteria bacterium
AATTCTGATTCCCGTTTGAAGTAAGACTTCGATCACGGCTGCCATACGGGCATCATCGCGAGCGGCATCGCGAAGCGCGCGGTATTCAATAGGCGAGAGGATTCTTGGTGGTTTGGTATCAAATTTAGGGTGATCTACAAGGCTAGCAGGATCGTCTGTAATGTATTCTTGGACTTTTAGAAAACGGAAAAACGTTTTGGTGGAATTAAGCTTACGAGAGATAGATTTTTTGGTGTAACCGTCTTTTTCTAACTTAGCAAGAAAAGTGCGGATGTCTTCTGGTGCTACCTCGTGAACGTCGGCTTTTTGTAGTTCTTGCAAGAAACCTACAAGCTGTTCAATGTCTTTACCATAGGCCAAAACAGTAGCAGAGGCGCGTCTTTTGCCTCTTAAATTTTCTATAAATTCTTTGTGTGCTTCGTCTAATTTTTTCATTAAATATGCAGGCTTGGGGTAGATAACTGGGTTAGTATATCCCAACCTATAGGCCTTGTCAATAGTATTATTACAAGGCTAAACTAAGTTTCAGCCCCTTATATATAATAGAGGTACACATGAAGCGTAATTTAATTTTGGCACTGGTCGTGATTATTGCCCTCATTTTGGCTTACAACAGCTTTTTGAAGATAAAAGATTTTAAATTGAATGCCCAGACTGTTGACGGGCGCCAAGTTTATCTAGATTCTTTAAAAAAAGAGAATGAAAAGCTTAAGCAGGAGTTTACTTATAAAGAGAGTTCGCAGTTTGCAGAACTCGAAATTCGCAATAAACTAGGCTTGGCAAAACCTGGTGAGACGGTTGTTATTGTGCCTAAAAATAGTGAGACTAGTGACCAGGGGCCAGAAACCGGAAATCAGAAGCCTAATTGGCTAAAGTGGAAAGAGCTTTTGTTGGGAGTATAAATGAATGTTCTGCCGATATTACTTCTTGTTTTTGCCGCTGGAATAAGTGCAAAAAGCTTTTTTGAAACCATTAAATTTCTTCGCAAAGGGCACGGCGAGAAATCTTTTAGCGCCCGGGTTTTTGTTCTTTTTAAACCGAAACGAGTGACTCCTGGGCATTATGTGATAACTGCCGAAAAGACCCATTACGTTTTCCCTTCCAAAATAGTTAAAGGTGCAACAGATGGAAAATATGCCAATGTTTACCATGGGGAAGTAATAGAGGTGGAAAACCCCTACATTATTAACTTGAACATACCAATGGACCCTGCTGGATTTGATTGGAATCAATCTATTAAAACAGGGAAATATCACGCGGGCATTGAGTTTTTTAAGAGACATGTAAGGTTTTTTATTATTGTTTTGGGGACAACAACTGCTGAATTTTTATACATTGCACAGCCTTCTAATGTGGTTCTTTTGTCTGTAGGTTTATTTTTGTTTAACCTACTTTTTATAGAAGTGGAAACTGCACAAAAACTTTGGGGAACAACCTACTTTCGGATTACTCGCGAGCCGGCACCAAGGATGATTATAAAGGCAATTCGTATGCCATATAAGCTAACTGTGGCAACTACAACGAGTGACCATTTGGGTCGTTATTTTTTACTGCTTGCCCAGGGCAAATACACGATTCAAGTAGAGATGCCAAGCAAAGATGGTGGGAAGAGTGAAGTATTAAAGAAGGTTGAAAATATTGAGGTTAAAAAAGAAAAAGAAATGGTTAATTTCGATATCGGGATTTGAATTAGTTGCGAGAACCAAAGCATGCGGCCTTTCAGATCTAATGGGAAAAAACCTATGATCTTCGTGTTCTAGCAGCATCGAAAACAATTCTAGTAGCAGGGCTGGGGCTCGAACCCAGGACCTTGGCGTTATGAGTGCCACGCTCTAACCAGCTGAGCTACCCTGCCATAGTAAATTGTTTTCGACTTGGTATTTTGCTTTCGCAAAATGGGTGTCGCATTCTAACTAGCTGAGCTACGTAGCCGCGTTTGATATTCTATCAGAAAATACATTTGAACAAAAAAAGACTCAGCGCTTGGCCAAGTCTTATTTTAGTTGGTAGCGGGGGCGGGAGTCGAACCCACTTCTGGAGATTATGAGCCTCCCGAGATACCGTTTCTCCACCCCGCGTCAGTGTAGTGAATTTTAACAGGGAGAGAATGTTATGGCAAGCTAGAAATAGGCTATTGTTTCATTTGATGATTATCCTGTAGTATTTTGTAAAGAGCAGTTGATTGGCAATTGGAAAGTTTAATTGCCAGAAATGGTTGCAATCATTGACAGAGTCTGCTATTATAAAAATGGCTTTTAAAGAAGAGCAATGCTCTTTTGAGGTGACTGAAAATAGGGCAGATTGGCAAACAATTTTTGAGGTTGTTTGCCAATTAATTTAACAAACAAATATGACTACAAGAAGTAACGTTTTTTGGTTTTTCTACTTTACTCGCTAAGGCGGGTTTTGTAGGACGTGCTATAGCACAAGCCAAAAACACTACAAGACTCGCCGGGGAAAAGGCGAGTTTTTTTGTGGTTAAAAAAGGAGGTGGAATTTAAAATGGCTGAAAGATGTTTACAACAAATAACAGGTAGTTGTGGTGGTTGTCCGGTGCAGGAGCTAGTTCAAGCTCAGGCGGTCACAGAATACCAAAGAGCAAACGTGGGGGAACCACGTGCGGACGTTAATGCAATTGCAAAACGAGTTGCCAAAACGCTTTGTCCTGAGAAAACTGTAATGCAAACACCTACAGTTACACATTCGGTTATTTGGTAAAAAAATTGACTGTCAAACAAAAAACTATTTAAGGAGGTGATTTTATGGCAGATAGAAAATTAAATTTGGGAGATGCAAAGGTTTTGCCAAACGTGGCAATGACACCATGTAGAACTTGCCCGCGTCAACCTGAAAGTTGTGGGAAGCAACGAATGGTCGAATCGTCTGGTGGTAGTAAGGTTATGTGCATGGATGGACGCGGATTTGTTGAGCCTGTGAACGAACCTTTATTGGAGGGTTTTGCCAGCACGGCTCTTGAGAATTTAAGTATTCAGAGCGGAAGAGATTCTGAGCCTAATGCCAGAAGAGCTGTTGTTGCATACTTGAATATTTTGTCCGAGGGTGCTGTTGTAAGACTGTCTTCTTTACACAGTCACGCGGTATTGATTAAGCAGGTAAGACCAAACTTATCTGCTGGAGGTGCAAATGGCTAATTTAGTTGAAATAGAAAAATTACTTAAAGAAAGAGGATTTAAATATCGTGTGATTGACTTGGGGGGCGAGATATTTAGTGTTGAGGATGTAGTTGCAGCGGGTGTTGAAAGGAAAGAAGTTGTTAAAACTCTACTTGTGAGAACAAATGATGGTTTTGTTGCTTTGTGTTTGAGGGGAGACGATAGAGTAGATTTTAAGAAGGTGCGGGCGATGTTTGGAAATCGTAGCGAAATGGCAAAACCGGATGAGGTTTTAAAAATTGTTGGGGTGCCAATTGGTGCTGTATGTCCAATTTTAGTTGGAGCACCAGTTTGTTTAGACGAACAAGTTATGAAGATTGAGAAAGTTAATATGGGAAGTGGGAATCTGGAAAAAGGGCTGGAGATGAAACTAGCCGATTTATTAACAGTAATAGGGAATTATGAAGTAAAAGATCTAAGTAAAAATGAATAGATTAAAGATAAATCAGAATAATAGATATCAAAAGACTTACCTTCGGTGGGTCTTTTGTGATGCTTAAAAAACTTTTTTTACCTTAAGAAACATTAAAGACTTACTAAAATGTAAGTCTTTTTTTTTGTGAAAGGAGGTGAAAAATGAGTAGAGATAGAAATTTTTTTGATAAAGCGCGCCAGGCTTTTGGAATACCAAGCCCTGAGGATCAATTAGTGGAAAGGAGAATGGCTGAACTAATGAGAGATCCGCTTATCGTCGATGGTCCTAGAATCATGCCCTTAAATTTGTGGGGTGATGAGCCTGAACATTTAGCTGACTGTGAGAGTGGTCGGGCAACTCTTTTTCTGGTGCACTCGCTAGAGAAGCACTTGGTTGCTCGAGCCTACAGCTCTGATGAAGTAGAGGTAAGCAAGATTCGGCTTTGTTGTTTGGCTTGTGGTCAAAAGGGATCTGATTTGTTGGAAACTGGAAATCCCTTGGAGCCAGAGTCATTGCCTGATGCGTTGATGAGCGCAAGGTCTTTGATATTGCGAGCAGTTTTGATCGAACAGTTGAGGACTAAAGTAAGAAGTGACCTGCTTACTTAATGGTTTGATTGGGGGGCTGTTTAGATTAACAGCCCTTCTTTCAAGTGCTGACGGACTTCTTGTAGCTTTGACTGACCTGTAAATGTTCTGATAATATTTCTATTGAACGGAAGCTCGTTTTTGTACGGTGAAAAATTTTACTTACTTAGTCATTGTTAAACGCACAATTATTACCCCTAGGGGGCGGATTCTTGTGTGACTAAGCAGTAGTTAAATTTAAAAGTTACACAAGGAAGCCCCAATAGATTTGGGGTTTTTTTATGGAAAGAAAGGAGATGAACTCAAATGGCCCAACTTGAACAGAAATTATTTGCTTATTATGAAAGAGTATTTAGCGGTCTCGATATGGCACCAAGTACTCCATGGTACCTGCAAGATGTAAACGCACGGGAAGCTAATTTGAATGATGCGGGCGGCAGTGCACCTAATGTGAGACCAGAATTGTCTGCAAGCGCACCAATAAATAAGGCGGCGACATTTTCTTTGGCGGAAATGAGGCAGCCAAAGTAATAGTTGTTCTTACACGATTGTTACTTATTTTTGATCTTTAAGGCGATAGAATAAGTTAGACTTCTGCCACATTACCTTGCAAAGCAGGCACAGGTGATGTTTTTTTAGAATCAAAAAATGAGTGATAGAAAACTTTTTACTGGCGCTGAGGTTGAGCGCGTAGGTCCTGCTAGGCCGCTTGGTAGGTTTTCTGATTTCGTGGTGGATCAAATGCCAGGAGTTTTAACAAGGATAAGGAGGGGTGATGGTACTGTAAATGAGATTGCGGTGCGTGTTGAACCAATGATTCGGTTGATACCAAGGCCAATATTCATAAATGTACCAGAGGAACGAGATTTGGCTCTTTTGGATATGCTGATGGTAGATGCTGCAATTGTGCATTCTGGGGGGCAAACTAGCCCGGAACTTGTTGAAAAAATTGAGATTTTTGCAAATCGTACGGGCAGGATTCCATCTTTAACTCACGAAGATTTCTTTTTTGTTAATCCTCTTAATGAAGACCCAAGAACTTTCACAACAGGCAGGATTGGAAGGTCCGAACTGGATTTTTATGAAGCTCATAGGCGCACAGAAAATGTTTTGGATGAAGCAATTGGTGCTTCTATGGGTGCTTTGGATGGGTTGGTAACGGGTGATGAAGAACGTGCTTTTCATTTAATTCAGAAAGTAGCAATTGGTCTTGACGATTTTGTAAGCATAATGGTTGATCTTAACCATCAAATGCCTACCGAGCATTTCCATGTGTTCAGACAATACTTAGGTGTTAATCCACGCGGATATAAAGGTGCAAGTGGGGCTTTTACGGCTGGTTTGCCGACGATCGATTTATTATTTGCAGGTGATAGGTTGTTTGTCTATTTTGATTAAAATTTTTACAAAGCTTTGATCCGAATGGTTGGAATCGGGGAGCTGGGGCCAATAACCCACAGAGGCGAAACTGTAAAAGTCAGCAACTTGTGTCGCTGTAAAATGTGGAGCAAGTCATGAATGAGGTTAACTCGTTTTGACATCCGCACTGCGGATTTTTTAATGGGTTAGCAAAGCGAGGTGGCAACGCCCGAAAACCTTCGGACCCTTGCATAGACATCAATAGATTTTTGGTGTTTGAGCGAGGGTTTTTTTAATGGTCTCCTTTGCGTAAAGCTGCGGAGACTAAAGAAAGGAGGTTGAAATGCCTGAACAAGATTTTGCGCCATTTATCGAATCATTTACTAGAGTTGATGTTAATGGTAGGAGGGTCGAGATTGAGGGAGATCCAAATCACAAGCTAAAAGTGTTTGATCTTATACGGATAGACTTTGCTCGCGAGCATCCCGTGCCCGGGCTTGTGAATATGGTCTTTTGCAATCCAGGAGAGTTGGTCGTTCGTACAAACCCAGAAGCTGCGGAGATTATTACTAACTACGTGAATGAACATTTACAAGTTTGCGAAGTGAATTGTCGAGATTTTGTACCTAGGATTTTTAAAACTTATTAAAAATGGCTGAGAGAGATTTTTCTGATAAACCAATATCGCCTGTTGACTCGCTAGTGGGTGCGATGGCACGTGATTTGAGTCGACATCCTACACCCGAAATGATAGGTAGTTCTATTTTTGAGCCGGATGTGTTGCAAGAGACTGGTATTGGTTCTTTTGTGGCTCGGGTGGTTTCTGTACATTTTAGTTATTGCGGCGATTGCACGGATATTCGCAATTCGATTGAGCGCCAAGTTGAGAGTCGAAAAGCAGAATTTTACCTTTAATTTAGCAGTATCTGAAATTTGCTTTTGGCCTCGAACAATTGATATAATGTGGCTGGAGCAAAAGGCTCCGTATTTAATATGTACCAGTTGAACCACATGTTCACACTTAACATTAAACCCCTTCGTTGGGGTTTGGTCTTGTGTGGCTTGGTTTGATTAATTATTAGATACTAGAAGTTTAAAAGTTACACAGGACTAACCCCGATAGATGCGGGGTTTTTTTGTGGAAAGAAAGGAGGTGAAACATAAATGCAAGAAATAGATTTTAGATTTGGCGAGTCTGTATATAGACAAGTTCGAGCTTTAAAGGCACAAATGAGACCAGAAATTTCTGGTGCAAGAGTGGCTCAAAGCTCGGCAAGTCAAGGGTATTCTGAAGCTGTTGTGCCTACAGTGGCAGAGTCGGCAATAAACAGCGCAAGCGTTGTGCCTACGGTCGCCAGTTGTGGGTACGGCGCGGGTGCAGTCTCTTACGGCTGAAGCTAAGCCTGTGAGAGTTGCCCAGTAGCTTAACTTGATGTTACGCTACTTGTTGTTAGGGAGCTTGGCCAGGTACCTGGCTTGGCTTCCGAGTAAGAGAAAGATATGAGTAAAAAGAGAATTTTAACTGGTGACAGACCGACTGGTCGACTACATTTAGGGCATTACGTAGGAAGCCTGAGAAATAGGGTGAGGCTCCAAGACGAGTATGAATGCTTTTTTATAATTGCGGACTTGCATACTTTAACGACGAGGCCTGAAAGGACCGGCGAATTAAAGGAAAACATTCGCCAGCAGGTTTTGGACTATCTTTCTGTGGGAATAGATCCTGCTAAGTCGACGATTTATGTACAGTCGATGATTCCCGAAAACGAAGAATTAGCGGTTATTTTTTCAAATTTAGTGACTGTGCCTCGATTGGAGCGAATGCCAACTTTAAAGGACGTGATGAGAGATTCTAAGATAGAGATACCTTCTTTAGGTCTTTTAATGTACCCAGTTTTACAATCTGCCGATATCTTGATGCCAAGGGCCCATTTAGTGCCGGTTGGTAAAGATCAGGCTTCGCATATTGAAGTAACGAGAGAGATTGCTCGAGAATTTAACAGAGTCTATAGTGAGATTTTGCCCGTGCCAGAGGCTTTGATTCCAGATGATATTGGGACTTTGCCTGGGACCG
Organism: Candidatus Curtissbacteria bacterium; assembly: GCA_016195765.1. Lineage (GTDB taxonomy): Bacteria > Patescibacteriota > Microgenomatia > Curtissbacterales > GWA2-41-24 > JACPYZ01. The sequence goes on from JACPYZ010000062.1 coordinate 7,609, forward strand.
ATGGTAAAGGAAAGATGAGTAAGAGTGTCGGCAACGTGATTAATCTTTCCGACGATTCGGCGACGGTGAGAAAGCAGGTAATGGGGATGTATACGGACCCCAATCGGGTTCACGGAGACGAACCTGGGGACATTGATAATAATCCGGTATTTATGTACTTAGATGCTTTTTGCGGTGGGCAAGACGAGGGAAGGTTGGAAGATTATAGATCGCGCTATCTTACAGGGACGGTTAAGGACAGCGAGGTCAAAGAATTTTTAGTTGAGGTTTTGGAAAAGTTTTTGGAACCAATTAGAAAAAAGAGGGCAGAGTTTGAAGTGCAACCGGAACTTATTGATAAAATTCTGAGAGAGGGTACTGCAAAGGCAAGGGACGAGGCACAGAAAACTTTAGACGCTGTGAAGTCTGCGATGAAAATTAATTACTTCTGAGGCGCTGGCAATTTAAGACTTCAAGTGATAAAATCTTCGTCTGCAGATGGCGGATAAAGAAAATAAATCCAAGCTAAAGTTAAAATCCCCAAAGGTTCCTATGCCTAAGGTAAGGGGTAAAAGTTCTTGGCGTAGTTTTATTATTTATGCAGTTTTAGGGTTGTTACTCTTTGGATTTTTAGCATTCACAGCTGCACCTGTTGACCGTTTTTTGCCACAAGAACCACTTTCTAAAGTTATTACCGACATAAAAGATAATAAAGTAGATTCAATAGAAATTGATGGCGACAAGTTACAGGTTAAAACAAAGGAGAACCAGGTTTATGGTTCCAGAAAAGAAGATAACCAATCTTTTTTTGCAGCTCTTGAGGCTTCTAAAGTAGACCCAAGTACGACCAACATTGTTGTAAAAGATAGATCGCTTTCGCAGGCTTGGGTGGCGATTTTAACGACTTTACTGCCAATAGGCTTAATGGTGCTTTTCTTTTTCTTTATTTTTAGGCAAGCAAGAGAAGGGGCTTCTTCAGTATTTTCTTTCGGCCAATCGAGAGCTAAACAATTCACCAAAGACATGCCACAGATTACTTTTAAAGATGTGGCTGGAGTGGATGAAGCAAAACAAGAATTACAAGAAGTTGTCGATTTTTTGAAACACCCGGAAAAATATAAAGCAGTGGGAGCTAGAACTCCGAAAGGTGTTCTTTTGGTTGGGCCTGCTGGAACTGGAAAAACGCTTCTTGCCAAAGCAGTAGCCGGAGAAGCTGGGGCACCATTTTTCTCGGTTGCTGGAAGTGAATTTATGGAAATGTTGGTAGGTGTGGGAGCCGCACGTGTACGTGATTTGTTTGGCCAGGCTAAAAAAGCTGGTAAGGCAATTATATTTATTGACGAAATTGAATCGATTGGAAGAATACGCGGAATGGGGTTTTCTGGTGGGCATGATGAGAGGGAGCAGACCCTGAATCAGATTTTGGTGGAGATGGATGGATTTTCGCCTAATGAGAGCGTGATGGTAATGGCGGCTACCAACAGGCCGGAACTTTTGGACCCTGCGCTTACAAGGCCAGGCAGATTTGATAGGCGAGTTGCTTTGGATTTGCCAGACATAGAAGGCAGAAAAGCGATTATTAAAATTCATATGAAGGGTAAACCTTTTGCCCGCGAATTTAATATCGACAGACTTGCCAAACGAACGGTTAGTTTTTCTGGAGCTGATCTGGCAAACATGCTTAATGAAGCAGCAATTCTGGCGGCTCGGGGAGCTAGAAAAGAAATCACCAATTTGGATTTAGAAGAGGCAGCAACCAAGGTTAAACTTGGACCCCAGAGAAAAAGAATGCAGTCTGGTGAAGAAAAAAGGTTGACTGCTTACCACGAAGGTGGCCACGCTATAGTTGCGCATTTTATGCCACACGTTGATCCAGTTCACAGGATTTCGATTGTGGCCCGGGCTTCTAGCGGCGGCCACACAGAAGTGCACCCTCAGATTGATAGAAACTTGGAAACAAGGACGAGGTTGATGGAGCGAATTTCAATGGCTTTGGGTGGACGCGCGGCTGAGGATTTGGTATTTGGAGAATTAACAACGGGAGCGTCATCGGACCTTGAAGTGGCTTCCGGTATTGCCAGAACGATGGTAGAAGAGCTGGGAATGAGTGATTTGGGGCCGACAGTGTTTAGTTCCAGGCCGCAATTTGGAGCTTGGCCAACTGGAGAGGACACCCACATTTCGCCAGAGCTAGCTTCTAAAGTAGATCGCGAAATTACGAAAATTATTGATGCAGGTTACAAGATCGCCAAAAGTATTTTAGTAAAACACAGAAAAGAATTGGACTTGGTTGCGGAAACTTTGCTGGAGAAAGAAACACTGGAGAGAGACGAGTTTGAAAAATTGGTTGGAGAACCAGTTTCGGTTGCAGATTATAAAGAGATTAAGGCAAAGAAAACTAAGACTTCTAAACCTGTTAGATCAAACGGTAGAACTGCTTCTGTCTAGGGTTAATTTTGTACAATATCTTCAATGTCTAAACTTCTTTTAATAGACGGAAACAATCTTTTTCATCGCGCATACCATGCTTTGCCCCCTTTGAATTCTCGGGACGGGCAAAATGGTAACGCTATATTTGGTTTTACAAATATGCTTCTTAAGGCAGTTTCTGAAATGAAACCAGATTATGTTGCATGTGCTTTTGATACGGCGGCACCGACATTTAGACACGTGGCTTTTGAAAAATATAAGGCCCAGAGACCACCACCGCCGCCAGATTTGTATCCGCAATTGCCTAAGGTTAAAAAGATGCTTGAAGCATTCGGAGTGAGGTACTTCGAAAAAGCTGGGTACGAGGCAGACGATTTGTTGGCTTCGATTGCAACCAAATATTTAGGAGCTGCTGAGATTATCGTGATTCTTTCTGGAGATCGGGATGTTTTGCAGATGGTAGATCCTAATGTTCGTGTACAGATGCCTGGTTGGAACTTAAATAGCGTCACACTATTTGGGCCAGAGGAAGTACAGGAAAAATATGGAATTGAGCCCGAACAAATGGTCGATTATAAATCGATGGTTGGGGATACTTCTGATAACGTGCCTGGAATTGCTGGGATTGGACCAAAGGGAGCTGCTGATTTGTTGCAACGTTTTGGTAACTTGGAAGGAATTTATGCGCACCTTGATGAGATTTCCCAAACGACTAGAAATAAACTGGAAGCAGGTCGCGAAATTGCGCTTGAAGCAAAAAAATTGGTGGAACTGGATAGAACGGTGGATGTTGGTATCGAAGTTGCCGATTTAGAATTTAAACCACAGTGGGAGAGTTTAAGGCAAGAGCTGGAGAACCTGGGTTTCAAATCGATTATTTCTAAATTACCCACGGCACAGAGGGTAACAAGCGCATCTATTGTGAGTGGAGAGACTTCGATATCAGAAGGCGATGATAAAGAGCAGCTGGAGCTGATATAGAATGGAAAATTATAAAGATAAAGCAAAAAAGATTTTTGGGAAAAACATTTTTTGTGTTATTGCCACAGCTACTGCTGGTGGTAAACCGTGGATTTCACCTGTCTATTTTAACTATGACGATAAATACAACATTTATTGGGAATCAAACCGTGACGCCCAACATTCCAAATACGTGAGAGCCAATAAAAGAGTCGCCATTGTGATTTTCGATTCCCATATGAAAGAAGGGAAAGGTACGCAAACTGGTGTGTATGTAGTTGCGAATGCACACGAGGTTAAAGCAGCGGGTTTGCCAGAGGCGATCAAGTTTTTTTATGGGGGAAGACATACTAAAGTTACAAAGACTAAACCTAAAAAACCCGAAGAATATATGGGCAGCAAACCACTAAGGTTATACAAGCAATACCTACGGAAATTTCTGTTTTGACACAGGGAATGAAAATTGATGGGTATTATGTGGATAAAAGAGTCGAAGTGAAGCTGCGCTGATTAAATCTTCAACAAATTTGGCATTGTGTTTAAAAAGTGATAAACTCCTGTTTAAGTAATCGAAATTTAGGCGACAACATCTCCGGGACTTCGGAGTTAACCAAAACATCCACGTCCCTGTTAGCTTAAATTTCATTTTCAAAAAAAAGAAAACGTTCGAATAAAGCTATTGTATTATGGCGAAAATTTGTGCAGCAGTCTGGGATTTCAATGGAACCGTTGATAATTCCGAACATATAAGGAGAAACTCTATTGCGGTGAGTTTGGCTGATTTTGGCTACGAATTTCGTGATTCTGACTACCCTGAGATTATGAAACGGGTAGGTTTTGCCCAACCGAGTGACTATATTTGTAAGCTTTATGGAATTGCCGATCAGCAAGCGTTTCAAGCGCATTGGGAATCGAGGTTCGGGGAAATTTTAGACCGAGACTTGGCATTATTGCCTGGGGTTTTAAAATCCTTGGAGCAGATGAGAGAAGCTGGTTTAAAGCTCGCGGTTGCAAGTAGCGCTCATCGAGATTATATAGCGCCTGCTTTGACAAGGTTGGGGGTGGCAGACAGGTTTGAGGCGGTAGTAACGCGCGATGATATTACCGGTTCTGGGAAGCCGGACCCGGAAGTGTTTCATCAAGCTGCTGTAAGGCTCGGCGTGAGCACAAGAGACTGTGTTGCTATTGGTGACAGTGCCGGCGATGTTATTGGCGCAGTTAGTGCAGGGATGAAAGTAATTTACGTTCCTGGTCCATATGAGGTTGGAAGGTTTAGCTTGAATACCGTCGTGACTTTACCTAGTTTGGAGCATTTTAATTGGGAAGTTATTAGACAGTTGGAAGGGCCGCAGGTAGTTTCGAGGGAAAGAGGGTACTGATTCTGCTACAATTTCCTCTATGAAGGTAGCGCTTGTACACGACTATTTGGGGGAATTTGGAGGCGCAGAAAGAGTTCTTGAAACGTTCTGCGAGATTTGGCCAGAAGCGTCGATTTACACTGCCTTTTGGCGAAAAGGTACAGCTTACGATCGATTCAAAGATCGTGAAATTGTAACTTCTTGGGCACAAAAAGTGCCTTTTTTTGCAACAAAATTGCATAGTCCGCTTAGATTTTTGGCCCCTTGGATTTGGAACAGTTTTGATTTTTCTAGTTATGACTTAATCATTTCTTCTAGTAGTTGGTATGTCACCCGTGGATTCAAAAAAAAGGGCAAAGCTGTTGAGATTTGCTACTGCCATACACCACCCAGGTATCTTTATGGATATCCAACGTCTGTTAACTGGCGCAAGTATTTTTTAGTTAGAATGTACGCTTTGATTGTTAACCATTTTATGCTTGTATATGATTTTGAAGCAGCGCAGAGAGTTGACCACTTTATCGCAAATTCAAAAGAGGTAGCTGCTAGAATTGCCAAGTTTTACAGAAGAGACAGTACGGTAATTTATCCACCAGTAGATTTAAAATCCGAAATCCGAAACTCTAAATCCGAAACGAAAGAAGAATATTATTTGGTGGTATCTAGAATTGTTGGTGGGAAAGGACTTTCTATGGTTGTTGATCTTGCCAACAAGTTGGGATTCAAACTTAAAATAGTCGGGGCGCCGGCAGGATACGCCAATGAGTATGGAAATTTAAAGAAAAGTGCGGGGGATAATGTGGAGTTTTTGGGTCATGTTCCGGACGAGGAGTTGGTCGGGCTATACTCTGGAGCAAAAGCGTTCTTTGCGATTGCTCATGATGAGGATTTTGGAATAACCCCGGTTGAGGCAATGCTTTGCGGAACCCCGGTAATTGCATATGCAGGCGGTGGATATTTGGAGACCGTAATTGAGGGAAAAACTGGGGTGTTTTTTACTGACTATAAAGCGGGTTCGCTTGCTATGGCGTTTAACAAATTTAATGATCTTTATAAGAAAGGTGCTTTTAAGGCTGCTGTAATTAAGCGCTACGCGCAGAAATTTGGCAAAGAGAGATTTAAACGAGAGATTTTAGCGTTTGTTAATAGTAAAATGCGCTTGTGAGCAAAAGTTTAAAAGATTTTCATCATTATAAAGGTACAGATTTAAGCCCAACGGAAAAAGTTGAGCGCAAAGTTGCAGAATTGTTGCTAACTACCAATATTGCAGATTCTGAAAGGGAAAGTTCGATTGTTTGGGAATTGAAACACTCTTCTGGATGCTGCCAGATCGGACGAATTTTGGCACAAAAGCGAGGGATAGATGCTGATATTGCTGGTACGATATGTGTTCTTCATGACATTTACGTAATTATTTCTGGGAGTTACCAGGATCATGCAAAAAATGGTGCGCCGATTGCTGAAAAAATCTTGAAGGAAGTCGGCGGGTTTTCTGCTGAAGAAATAGAAATTATAACGGGTGCTATTGCGCATCATAGTGAAAAGGAAATAAATAGTAATGAGCCTTATGCGGAACTGGTAAAAGACGCCGATGTTTTTGATTGTTCTATGTATGCAGGAGCCGAAGGATTTTACAGGTTGCATAAGAGTGAGGATATTTTTAAGCAATATGAAAAAAGAGTGAGGAAAGTTCGGAAGGAACTAAATTTACCAGAAGAGCCTGTTTCTCAAATGCCCTTGTTTTACTATTTTGGTGCGCGCTGGCCTAGGACAGTTTTAATTTATAAAGGGCGAGATGTTATTTGGTCTAATAACTGGAAAGATTTGTATCAGCTTGGCGCAGAGATGGTGGATTTTTATAAGAGCGCTGGCGAAAAGAAGAAATTTTGGAATGACGCTAAAAAAGTTAAAGATGGTTTAAAGCGTGAGTTTTTGAGACTGGATAAAGTAGATTTGGGAAATTTGGATAATGAACATTTGCTTGCTTCATACGAACAATTTTGTGAAATTTATATAAGGTTTTGGCAACTTGGTTGGTTTGATGAACCAATTGCTTTTGAGTGCGAACGGATTTTGACGGAAAGCTCTCTTTCTAAGGAAGAATTGTCAAAGTTAATGGCACCTAGCTGGGTACCATTTGTGACAGAGATTCAAAAAGACTTGCTTTTAATACTTAAGACTTACAAACAAAATAGCCGTCGCGGAGAGTTGTTGGTCGCAAAACATTGCGAGAAATATTTTTGGAAGCGGAATAGTTACCTTCAATCTTTTCTAATTAGTAAAGAAGAGGTTGAAGAAGAGGTAGTGGAACTTAGTCGTAATATTGCCAACCCCGGCAAGGAAATAAATAGGCTCGAGAAGCAAAGAGTAGATAATTCGAAGCAAAAATATATGGCAAAGTTACCAAAAGATTTGCGCAGTATTGTTGGCATTATGGACGAATTTGGAAAGCATCAGGATGAGCGTAAATCTCAGATGATGATGGCCGCTTTTTACATTGATCGTTTTTTGGAAGAGATTGGTAAAAGGGTGGGAATTTCTTTGGAGCAGATGCGCTATACAATGCACGGCGAGATAAAAGACTTAGTTGTGGATAAAAACAAACTTAAAGATCACATTAAGCGTCGAATGAAGAGATGCGTGATAATTTGGGATGGCGAAACATATACTATTGGGCTTGATAAATCTGTTGATGAAACGGAAAAAGAGTTATTTGGGAAACCAGGGAGCAGTAAGGTTATTCAAGTTGTTGGAATGACGGCGTCTGCAGGAACCGTCGTTGGTAAAGTAGTTATTCTTAAAAGCCCAAAAGATGCGAATAAGGTTAAAATCGGGGACATTTTGATAGCACCAATGACTTCACCTGATTATGTGGTGGCGATGAAGAAAGCTGGGGCAATTGTGACCGATTGGGGAGGGATGACTTCGCATGCGGCGATTGTTGCTAGAGAATTTGCAATACCGTGTGTTGTAGGGACCGATGTGGCGACAAAAGTTTTTCGTGACGGTGACACTGTGCAGGTGCTGGCAGACGAGGGGATTGTTAGGAAGATTTAAAAAGTTTTGGATTAGTGTAATTGTTTTCCAATTCGGCTAAAATTCGGGTTATATGTCTAAAAATTCAACACTTATATTGGAGGTTAAGAATCTTGCTAAAAAGTTTGGTGACTACGTCGCAGTTGACGGTATCTCTTTTGATATCAAAGAGAGTGAGATTTTAGGCTTTTTGGGACCAAATGGAGCTGGAAAAAGCACGACAATTAACTGCATTTTGGGGCTTATTAAGCCTGAGGTTGGAACCATTCGGATTTTTGGGAAAGATTTATTTAAAAAGAGGTCGGAAATTATGCAGGAAGTTAATTATTGTTCTGCAGAATCGAATTTGCCGTGGAGTTTAACGGTTAATGAATGTTTGCGAGCATACTCGGCTCTTTACGCTGTAAAAAATGCTTCTACTAAAATTGACGAGCTTCTTGAAAGGTTTGAAATTGCAGAGTTTAAGAATAAAAGGATGAGGAATCTTTCTTTTGGACAAAGAGCAAGAGCAAGTTTGTGCAAAGCTCTTTTGAATGACCCAAAATTATTACTTCTGGACGAACCGATGGCCTCTATGGACCCGGATGTTGTCGATCGTGGCATAAAGTTACTTTTGAAAATCCAAAAAGAAACTGGAATGAGTGTTTTATATACTTCTCACAACATGTGGGAGATAGAACAGGTTGCCAGCAAAGTAGTTTTTGTGAATCATGGAAAAGTGATGGCACAGGGGACAGCACTTGAGTTAACCAGACAGGAAGTTCAGCTTGAGGCAAAAGAGCCAGATTTGCGTGAAGTATTTATTCAGCTTTCGCGCAAGGCGCCGGAAATGGAGGAAAAATGAGCTTGATTAGAATTTGGGCAGTTATATTGAGGCATATATATTTAACCAAAAGAGACTTGGAACGTTTTGCCGACCTGTTTATTTGGCCAACTGTGGGTATTTTGTTATGGGGATTTTTGGCAAACTATGCTGGAATTAGGGGAGCAGGATTAACATCTTATCTTTTAGGCGGAATAATTTTATGGATGGTTTTTGAAAGAGTTGGAACCAGTATTGGAATCGATTTTATGTACGAGGTTTGGGATAGGAGCATTGTGAATGTTCTGGCGTCGCCCTTGACGCTTTCTGAGTTTATTACAGGCTTGGTTTTGGTTTCGGTGACAAAAGTTTTGATTGCGATGGGCATAATGGCTGCCGTTGCCCTTTTCTTTTTTGGATTTAGTTTGGGATCTTTGGGTATTTCTTTGGTTTTATTGTGGATTAACGTGGTTATTTTTGCAGTAAGCCTGGGAATATTTAATATTTCGATTGTGATTCGCTTTGGTGGAACAATTGGGCCTTTAACTTGGGTACTACCGTTTGTAATCCAACCGTTTGTTGCCGTTTTTTATCCGGTTTCTGTGCTACCTGCGACTTTACAAAAAATTGTTTGGTATTTACCACTCGTGCATGTTTTTGAAGGTATGAGGTCAACAATAAAAACGGGCCAACTTGATGTGAGCCAGTTCTGGATTGCTCTTATTTTGAATGTGATATATTTTGCTCTGTCTGTAGGGTTTTTTGCTTTTATGTTTAATTTGGTCAAAAAGAAAGGGACACT
>JACPYZ010000058.1 GCA_016195765.1 Candidatus Curtissbacteria bacterium
AAAGTACCAATTGAATTCGGGCCACTTTTCATTGGTTATAGCCCTTATGGACCAAAAGAAGGTTTGAATGGGCAAATAGATTTACTGGGAATCTTAAACCAGGGTTTATCAGAAGACCAAGTTAAGCTGGTGTTTGCGGCAATCAATAGTGGTGCAGATGTTAGCAAATTTATTGTTGCCACAAATGGTGTGGTTGCTGTGTGGCCATTTGAAAGAAGCGCTCCATTTCATGACGTAACAGGCAACGGCCACGAGGGAACCCCGAAAGGGTCTGTTACCCTTGCGCCTGTAACTACCCCTTAAAGTTTGCATCTCATTGTTCTATTTACTACAATTCCCACGCAATGGGCGAAAGAGCTTTTAATTGGTTACCCAAAAGTCGTGTTGGCAGAACTATTGCGGCCGGTCTGGCGGCAACTACTTTGGCTTTTGCATCTCAAGCTTGTGATGGCGATGATGGTGGCCAAAAAACTGTAACGCCGATTACTCCCGGTGCTGCTACACAAGATTTAGCCACAGCCCCACCTTCTACGGTTAGACCTCCAGAAACTATGACAATTGTGCCAAGTTTAATTCCAAGCCCAACACCCAGAGCAGAAAGTTCATCAACTCCAACCCCTGCAAAAGCAGAGGTTACAAATGGGGTTCTTGTTCTTGATGGTTTTCGCGACGCTGTTGAATACGATGGTGCTAGATATCGCTTTAAGACTCCAATTACTATAGAAGCTCGTATTAACTTAAACAATTCTTTTGTTGGGGGAGATGCAATTATTGCAAAGGGAGACAAGACAGAAGCAATTGCCTTTTTTGCGCGCCTTACATCTTGTCCAGATCGGGGAATGGCTGTCCATATCGGTTCCAGGCCAGAAAGCGTTTGTGGCCCGGCGATTCAGACTAAAGTTTCCGTTGATGTCGCAATGACTTTTTCTGGAACAGAGGTTGTTTTTTATCAAAATGGGAAAGAAGTAGGAAGACGTCAGTGGGATGCCAGTATCCCAGTCGAAGATGGGCCGCTTTTTTTGGGTAAGAGTCCAAATTCTCTGGTTCCTTTTGCAGCTCAAGAGAATTTTGGTGGCACTATAGATTACGTGCGTGTGCTGTCAGGTGCTTCGACCCCGAGCCAATTAAATAGGCCTTTTGAGCAAGTAGACAGACAGAGGGTTTTATTTGATGCGGAATTTAATGGTACAACCAGAGACCCATTTGCCGGTGTCGATGGGAAACTGCAAGGTGGGGCGCATTTAGATACGGCCAGATAACTACTTTTCGAAATCTTCTTTTGCTAAATCTAGTTGGTGAGTTGCACCAGGGTACATATTTTCCAATTCATGAGTATCGGCAAGTAGCTCGTCGACTGCTTCACGAATTTTCTCTCCTCGATCGCCGTTTGTGTAAATGACCCAAGTAGCCCAATATTTTTCCTTGAGATTGCCAGAATCCAAGTAAGGCCACATTTTTTCTGCAATTTTAGGGAATGTTTCTTGTCTATTGCGCCAATCAGCTTTAACATCGTCTTCAAAATCTTCTTTTATCGGTTGGCCTAAGAACCTTTGGTACTGATGTGCCATGTTTACCAAAGCGTCAAAACAGTCATCGTGTTTTTCTCCGGTTAAGATGTCAACGTTTCTAAGCAAAATCTCTATGGCACCGGTATTAACATCCATGGCTGCTCTTTGTTCAAACATCTCAATTATTTGTTTTGCCAGCTCCAGGTCGTCTGTTTCCTGCATAACCTTTTCAAATTTACCGGCCAATTCCTTGTATTGACCGGGATATTCCTGTTGGTCCTCTTTATGATGGAAATCTCTCAGCTCTTCGGCAATTGCAGCTCTTGCCTGTGGGTATTGTGTGTACATATCAACAATTGCTTGTCCGGCTCTTCTGTCATTGTGTTTCGTATAACCTGTTGCCAAAAGGTCTGTTAGACATTGGTAGTACCCATGACGATTGGTGTTTTTTAGGAAATTGGCTTTTAAGTAGGCAGAAGTTAAATTGTGCTCCCTTGACAGCTGTTGTTCTAAATCGGCATTGCCAAAAAGTGAGACCACATCTTCTAGGTTGGGGTAATCAATTTCTGCGTAATCGAAAGTTTGCAGCATCATGTACCTTGCAACTGCTGGAGTTTTGTCGTCTCGCATCCAATCTCTAAGTTGATCTAAAAGCTCCTTTTGAAAGTGGCCAGCTAGATTCATTTGTTCGCCACTCGGAATTCCTATATCTAAGCCGTCAGATTTAAAGTAGATGCGAAGTTTAGCAAGATCGGCACCTGTAAAATCAGCAAGCGTTACAGAATGTTGCAATCCAGTTATTGCAAAGTAAATAGAAGATATATTTTCTACCGTAAATTTAAAATCGGGAGATTTCATGATTTTCAGCATGGCTTCGACTGCTACGGGAAAATCTGAGTTAATTCTGGCAATTGTCCCCAGTTCTTCTTGGTTATGGATCCTGAATGCCAGTGTTGCCAATATTTCTTGTTGTAAATTGCTGTCTCTTTCGTATAACGCGTCGATGTTTTCGTAGGCGGCAGGGTAAAGATTCTGGGCGTTGCGCATGCCTTTTAAAAGTGCAGCTGCCCATTTTCTGTAAGTTGGGTTATCGTAATTTTCCAGGAGTTCTGCAATTGCTTCTTCTGCTTTTTCGGCCACAAACCCTGCGGTTCTGTAGCTGGCGCTATAGGCGTCCATATCAATGCCTGCCATATTTTTTAAGAGCAGCAATGTGTCCTTAGCAAATTGGGGGATTGGTTGCGCGTCTATGGTTGCTGGGTCTGTTTTTTCTAAAAGGGTCATCAAATCGCTTTGGACGACTGCGTTTGTGTGGCCAGCTGGATACAAGCCCCGGGCTCCAGCTGTATAAGTTTGAAAATAAAGCAGTGGCTCAAGGGCTTTGGGCGAACCAAGGGCTCGTAGTTGACCAGAAGCACCACTGCCGGGCCATGATTCTGAACCGCCGGGCAGAAGCGCTTTATTTACCAATAGTTGCACGATTTTCATCTCGAGCTTATCAACTTTTTCGGGTTCAACCAAGCCCTCGTTTACCAGAAAATCTTTTAAGGTTTCGAACCTGTCGAGTGGTAAATTATTTAAATCGTCAACTGTTAGATCTGCTACTCCTCCTGCTCGAACACTGGTTAACCGTCTTAAAGCATCATGTATCTGTGACAATCTAGTGTTGTAAGGGGAATCGTAAGTATTGGGAAAGTCGTAATAAAGCGCAGCCCATTCACGAGTATCTGCAGCAAGTGACTGTTCTATTAGTTTTGCCAAGTGTACATATTGGTGTTCTGGTGGGGTAGGAATGTCGTCAGGGCGATATTGTCGCTCTCTTTGTCCTTGTCCAGAAAATCGGTGGATGCTGCCCAGTATTCCTTTAAGTTGATATTCAACGTTCACTCCCATGGCGGAAAACTGTGACTGAAATGAATTAGCTTGTTCTTCCCAGTTTGCGCGGAATTTTTCGTAGTCTTGTGTTGTGGCTGGTAACTGGGTTGTATTCGTTTGTACGAACTGTCTGTACTGGTCAACCAGCATCATAAAGTTGGCTTTTTCCATTTGCTCGTCGATATCTGTGTAGTCGTCACTTTCTCTTTGCTTGCGAAGATGAGCCTGGAAAGCCTTATCGAGTCCTGGCGTAATTTTTGTATCTACCCAAACGGCGTTGATTTCGGCAACAACTGAGGGCGTAATACGATCGGCCAGCTCAGTCTTTGCAGCCTGCTCTACTATATCTTCTGGTAATTTTTTGGCGACGTATTCTATGACGCTACCGATTGCGCTGTCGGCAACACCTTGAATATCTCGGACGGCTTCTGTTGCTGGTGCGACGACCTCGTCAAATAGGGCAATATAACCGTCTACTACTTCCGTTTGACGATCAAGGTCTTTGATTTCGCCTCGATGTTTGATGGCTCTAAATTTGCCAGATCTTAGCCTTGCAAGTTCTTCGTGGTGCCCCTTGGCAACATTCCCAAGAATGCTACGTGTTGTGTCTGCTTCGGCATTCTCGCTGGCGTAATATTTTAAGCTATCATCTTGTGCTACATTGTCTGTCCAGTTGTAGCCGAGTTGTCTGCTTTTTGATGTCGCGGTTCCAAGGTTGGGTAGTGGTGCACGGCCCAATAGGGGTTCTATAAATCTTACGAGTCTGGTGGGGGTGGGGTGTGTTGTAAAATCAACGGCGAGGCTCAGCTGATGGTTAGCCTCAGCCCTGCCTTCAGGTAACAAGTCTTTAATCTCGCCGTCTATTGTATGTAATTTTTCGGAAAGCGGTTGGAGTTTTGCGGCACCTTGTTCGCCTTTAGGATTTTTTTCTTCACCTGCCATAACTTAATAATAGCAATAAGCGAGAATGAAAGCGAAGTGGTTTACCTTTAGTCCTTGTCTTGATAAAAAATGGGCAAAAAGTTAGAATAGGTCGTTCTATTAAACTAAGAGAGCTTGTTTTTTAGCTCCTTTAAAAAGAGAAAGGTTGTGTTATTTTGCAGATTTTATCTGAAACCATGAATGTCGAAACTTATTGTCACTCATTCCTCGCCGGATTTTGACGGAATCCCGGCTATTTGGCTGCTTCGTAAATTTCATCCAGACTTTGCCAATGCCCGCGTAGGCTTTACACCTGCTGGCACAACTTATAACAACATGGCGGTTGATTCCGACGAAAACATTGTTCATGTCGATACTGGCATGGGCCGTTTTGACCATCATCAAAGTAACGACTTTACCTGCGGGGCACAACTTGTCTATGAATACTTAGTTAAAGAAGGTTACGTTAAGGAAGACGACGAAGCTCTTTCTCGCATGGTCAAGATTTTTACGGAACTAGATCACGCCTACGATTCCTACAAATGGCCAGAGCCGGCTTCCGACCGTTGAAGGCGGCCGCAAGTTCAAAACCAGGTGGGGCGAAGGTGTGGCTATTTACACCCCGAACGATAGCGTCCTGGATGCTGCCATCAAAGGTGGTTATGCCATGGTTGTGCGCAAAGATCCTGGCAAGGGTTACATAAGGGTGACGGCTTCAAATGCCCACGAGGTAGATCTTTCAAAGGCGTACGAAGATTTTAAAAAGGCAGACCCGGATGCTACCTGGTTCCTGCATGCTTCAAAAAAGTTACTTAGAAATGGGTCGACTCGTAATCCAACCATGAAGCCGACAAAATTGGAACTCGAAAAGGTTATCGAAATTCTAAAGGATGCTTAAATCCGGCTTAAACTCTAATCAGAGTCTAAAGTGGATGGCAAAAGAACTGAAACTTAGGATTAGTTATAAATTTATGAAAGATTGCTTGTTTTGTAAAATTGTAAAGGGAGAAGTTAAAACTGGGGTTGTTTTAGAAGCACCCAAAGCATTAGCTTTCAAGGATATTAATCCAGTGGCTGCTGTGCATATTCTGATTGTTCCTAAAAAACATATAGACACGGCAACTTCAATAACGTCATCAGACGGGGCGGATCTAGTTGCCATGCACCAGGCTGCCAAAAAACTTGTAGAAAAGTTAAAACTTACTTCTTATCGCCTTGCCTATAACGGGGGTAAGTATCAACACGTACCACACTTGCACATGCATCTTCTTTCTGGTGACCAAGTTCAATGGGATAGACTTTAAGATGTTAAAATATACAAAACATATGAAAGCGAGGTGTTTTTAATTTATGGCTACAAAAGTAGTCGCACAACCAGGCGAGTCTGTCGATTCTCTAATTCGAAAGTTTAACAAAAAGGTTCAATCAGAAGGTATTTTGCAAGAGATTAAAAAAAGAGAACATTACCTTAAACCTTCGCTGAAGAAGGCTCAGAAGTTGCAAATGGCGCGCAAGAAATATATAAGAAGTAAGTCCTACTAAATTACTGTGGCAGCTTTACTTGAACAATTAAATAGCGACTTAACAGAGGCCCAAAAAGTGCGAAATACTAACAAAGTTAGCACTTTGCGATTTCTGCTGTCTCAGGTTCACAACGCCAAAATTGCCAAAGGTGCAGAACTTTCAGACCAAGAAGTAGAAAGCGAGATTGTAAAAGAGGCCAAAAGACACCGGGAATCGATAATTGCTTACACAGGTGCTAACCGCACAGACTTAGTTGAAAAAGAACAAGCAGAGCTTGGGATCCTAGAAGCTTATTTGCCAACGCCACTAACCGATGCCGAACTGCGCAATTTTGTAAAAGAAGCAATTGTTGCGGTTAATGCGACAGGGCCTGCCGATATGGGTCGGGTTGTTAAAGCCGTACTTTCTAGTGCCGGTTCAAAAGCAGATGGTGGTAAGGTTGCGCAAATTGCCCAGGAAGAACTCGCTGGCGCGGCTAAATAATTTCCTTCAGAGCCAGTAGATAGCCAGTGTATAATCAGTTTCTATGTTAAGCGTGCTTATCAAGGTTGAAAGCAGATATCCTGTTAACAGAAAGGCGATTCGTCAGGCGGTCGCTGATGTTTTTCAAAAAGAGAAAATTGGTAACTTAAGTGCAGAAGTTTCTGTAATTGTTTGCGGTGCTCGCAAAATGAAAGAGCTTTCGACAAAATACCTGGGAGATGATATCGATCACGAGGTACTTTCTTTTCCGCTTGAAGATGTCACCAGTAACAAGGGTGCTTTTATGGGCGCACCAGACGATATACTTCGCTTGGGAGATGTCGTAGTTGCCTGGCCAGAAGTCGTGCGGCTGGCTGGCGAAAAGAATGTGATGATAGACGAAGAAATGGGTTTTCTTGTTGCGCACGGAGTAGAACATTTGCTAGGGAAACATCATGAGGAGTAAATAAAAATGGTGCTATATCGAAAATACCGTCCTCAAAAGTTTGCCGATTTAGTCGGCCAAGAAGAAATTGTCAAAAACCTTTTGGCGCAGCTCGAATCTGGCAAAATCTCCCACGGCTATTTATTTTCTGGTCCTAGGGGTACAGGTAAAACATCAACGGCGCGAATTTTGGCAAAAGCAGTTAATTGTGAAGTCTACAGACCACAGTCTACAGACGACAGCAAAAAGAGCGGTAGTCAGAAGTCAGTAGTCAGTAGTCCAACTTTCGGTGAGCCTTGCAACAAGTGTGCTGCTTGTCGAGCAATCACAGACGGCTCGTACTTGGATCTTATAGAAATCGATGCAGCTTCAAACAGGGGAATAGACGAAATTCGTGATCTTCGGGAAAAAATAAAACTGTCACCGGTGGTTGGCAAGTACAAAATATATATTATCGACGAAGTGCATATGTTAACAACAGAAGCTTTTAATGCTCTCTTAAAAACACTAGAAGAACCACCCGCACATGCCATATTTATTTTGGCAACTACAGAACAACACAAACTGCCAGAAACAATCCTTTCTAGGCTTGCCCGTTTTAATTTTAAAAGGGCCAAGGATGCTGATGTTACCCAGGCGATTTTAAAAGTTGCTAAAGAAGAAAAACTTAAATTAACAGAAGGTGCAGCTGCTGCAATTGCCAGAGCGGCAGACGGCTCTTATCGCGATGCTTTATCGATGCTGGACCAGCTTTCTTCAAATACTCAAGAAATAAGTGAAGGAGATGTGCAAAGTTTGTCCAGAGTTGGTGGCGAAAACTTAATTTTCGAATTTATCAATTTGCTTTTGAAC
>JACPYZ010000059.1 GCA_016195765.1 Candidatus Curtissbacteria bacterium
ATCAGTGTCATCAGTGTTTATCAGTGGTAAGGTTTTGATTTTTCGCTTTTGGCAATTTCTCGAAACAGGTTAATGTTTAGCCCACCAACAAAACCGCGATCTGTTGTCAGCATAATTACCATTGTTTTTTCTGCTTGATTTTCTAGAAGGAGTTTATGGCTTGTGTTTTTAGTTTTTTGTCTGAGTTCTGCCAAAATCTGGTTAAGATTTATGGTGTAAGGGCGTGAAGAAAGGGCGCTTTCTTGGGCTTTGCGCATTTTGGCGGCAGAAATAAGCTCCATTGCATGAGTGACTTTGGCTGTGCTGTTTATTGATTTAATACGGCGTTTGATTTCTCGGATTTGGGCCATGGTGTGTGTCAGGTATCAAGTATCAGGTGTCAGGATACTAGCGCTTCCTCCTTTTGATGTTGATTTTGGTTTTTGGCTTGGCAGCTGGTTTTGGTGCTGTTTTAGGCTCTGTTTCGATTGCGGGCATTGATTTACCGGCAAGAGAAGCGAGCATTTTTTCTAGTTCTTTGGTGGTGAATTCGTCTAGTTCTTTTTTGTCTTGCATGTAGCTTTTAAGTTTAGAGTTAGCCTCGAGAGCGATTAATATTTGTTCTCTTTTCTTGGCAATATCGGCAATAGAAGTTTCGTCTAGATAACCACTGTTTGTTGCCCAAATTAAGGCAACTTGGCTGGCAACATCGAGCGGTTTAAATTGAGGTTGTTTAAGGATTTCGACGATTCTTTTACCACGTTCTAGCCTGGAAAGTGTTGCTTGGTCTAAATCCGAACCGAATTGGGCAAAGGTGGCGAGAGATCTGTATTGGGCAAGATCAAGACGCAAGGAACCGGCGACCTTTTTCATCATTTTAGTTTGAGCGGCGCCACCGACACGGGAAACAGAGATACCAGGATTTACGGCCGGGCGAACACCCGAATTGAAAAGATCTGATTCTAGAAAGATTTGGCCGTCTGTTATCGAAATAACATTGGTTGGAATGTAGGCAGAAACATCGCCGGCTTGGGTTTCTATAATTGGAAGAGCTGTAAGTGAGCCACCACCATTGTCTTTATTGAGGCGAGCTGCTCTTTCCAAAAGTTTAGAGTGAAGGTAAAAAATGTCTCCCGGGTAAGCTTCTCGACCGGAAGGGCGTTTAAGAAGTAGGGAAATTTGGCGGTAAGCCCAGGCGTGTTTACTTAAATCGTCGTAAATAACCAAAGCATCGCGTCCATTATCCATAAAGTATTCACCCATAGCGCAGCCTGCATAAGGGGCTACATACTGCATGGTGGCAGAATCGGCAGCAGAAGCTGCAACTACAATTGTGTGTTCCATGGCGTTGTATTTTTCCAAAGTTGCAACAACTTGAGCGATTTTACTTGTCTTTTGACCAATGGCAATGTAAATGCAGGTGACTCCTTGGCCTTTTTGATTGATGATTGCATCCAGACAAAGTGCCGTTTTTCCAAGCTGGCGGTCACCAATTATCAGTTCTCTTTGTCCGCGACCGATAGGGATCATGGAATCGATTGAAATAATTCCTGTTTGGAGAGGGGTGTCTACTGATTGACGGTTAATAACACCCGGAGCGATTTTCTCGAGTGGATATTTGTTTTTGGCTGCAATTGGACCTTTACCGTCGACTGGGTTTCCGAGGGCATCGACCACCCGGCCGACTAAAGCGTCGCCGACGGGGACTTGGAGAATTTTGCCTGTTGTTTGGACCTCGTCACCTTCTTTAAGTTTGGTCCAGTCGCCGAAGATGATGGCACCCACACTATCTTCTTCCAAATTAAGCGCAAGGCCGGTGATTCCGTTTGGAAAAGCAATGATTTCTGAAGCGGCGACGTCTGAAAGGCCGCTAATTCTGGCAACACCGTCTCCGACTTCGATGATTTTGCCCACGTTTTTGGCGCTAGCACTAAATTTGGTTTTTTCTATCTGTTTTTCGATTTCTTCTAAGATATTCATAGGTTGGTTACTCGTTATTTGTTATTAGTTGTTTTAGCTTTGATGATAAGTTTTCTTCCCAGATCCAGTCACCCTGCATCACGCGAGCACCAAAAACCATTTCTGGATTGGTTTTGTATGTTACTTTGCGGGCACCCGTTTTTGCAATAAGGTTTTTTTCTAGGCTTTTGGCGTTTTTAATTTTGGCACCGGTTTCGATTATTAAGTTTTCTAAATTCAATTGGCTGGTGACTAACCTTTTGTAGAGTTTGAGAATAGAGGAGAGGCCTTGAGGTCGGTTTTTGACGACTGTTTCCAGGACTCTTTGAGCCTTTTGATTATCCATTTGGTTATTTGATTTGTGCTTTTTCTTGCTGTATTTGTTCTATGGCGTCTGCAATGGTTTGTTCTGTGGATTTTTTAGCTTCGATTTGAGCGTTTTCTGCGATTTTTGTGGCTTGGTCTTGGGCACTTTCTATTATCTTTTGGGATTGGTCTTGGGCGCTTTTGAGGATACTCGCGGTTTTTTCTTCGGTGGATTTAAGTTTTGCCTCAATTTCTTCTGCGTTTTTCAGACTTTCTCCAATCGTTGTTCTTCTTTCGTCGAGCATTTTGACAATCGGTTTGTAAAAGAACTTTTTAAGCACGAAAAGGATAATCAAAAAGTTGACAATTTGGGCAAGTAATAGCGTTGGTTCGATACCGAACTGTTTTGTAATTATTTCCATCTAAACTTGATCGATTATCATCGAGTTTTCAGGAAATCAGATTCTGGCATCTGATGTTCTGAATACCCGATGATCGGGTACTCAACCGATGAAGGCTAAAATTAAAGCGTAAATAGCGATAGCTTCGGCAAAAGCCATGCCGATTAACATTGGCGTAAACAGTTTATTTGCTGATTCTGGGTTGCGACCGATTGCCTCCATGGCTTTGAAGCCAATAAGACCAATAGCGATTGCCGGGAACATACCACCAATTGCGATAACTGAACCTTTTGCTAAGATAATTTCCATAATATTTTTAATTCACCTCCTTTTTTCAAAACGGTTATAATTTTTCACCTAATGTGCCTCGTGTTTCTCGGTTAAGAGTACCATAAATGCTAGTGTCAGCATAGAAAAAACCAGGGCTTGAACGAAGCCAACAATGATTTCAAGAGATAAGAACGGAATAGGTACTATAAAAGCAAAAAGCTTGTGAGAGGCGGTATCCAAAACGCTTTCGCCGGCATAGACATTACCAAAAAGCCTAAAAGAAAGTGAAATAACTTTGGTGAATTCCCCGGCAAGTTCGATCAAGCCGACAAAAAGCATAATCGGGTTTAGCGGGAACCATTTTTTAAGATAGGCTCCGAGGCCCAAATATTTAATTGCCAAATAATGGGTAGTGATGACAGAAACAAGAGCAAGGGCAAGTGTGGTGTTGAGGTCGGAGTTAATTGAACGAAAAAAGGGAACAAAGTGCTTGCCTTCGTAATATCCGATTGTTCCAGCACCAGGTAAAAGGCCTAAATAGTTGCCTACTATAATAAAGAAGAAAAAGCTGGCAACTATCGGGAAGAAAACCTTAGTTTTTTCACCGGCTACAGACTGGACCATGTTGTACAGACTTTCAACCAAAAACTCTGCAAAGTTTTGTAATGGAGATGGGATAAGTGCGACTTTACGTGTTGCGATGAATGCGAATCCGATCAAAATAAGCGTGACGAGCCAGGTCGTTACAAAAGTATTGGTAATAGGCAGAGGACCAATTTGACCTAATTTTTCGGCGGCTAGCGATATGCCTTCTGTCATATATATTTGCTCTAAAGGCAAACCTACGATTTTCCTTTAGTATAACCTTTCCCTAAAAGGAGTAAATTTCGCTAGCTAAGCTATCTAAATTTACAGATTTTAGATTTTTGATAACAAAAAAGGGCTCGAGTTTTCACCTCTAAGTCCTTGGAGCCTTATGGTAACAGATGATTTTGAATTAGGCAATAGTTTTTGCAAAACTTCTTCGTTGCATTCTCTTTTTATATGTGCGTATAATTCAAACTTAAGAAAACTAAATAAAACGACCAAAGTCCTTTTCCTTCCGACTGAAGATAGAGGGGGCTTTTTTTTAGGAGAAAATTCGAGCTTAAATGACATCAAACTACTTTAGTGAAATTGCAGGAATAATCGGTGGTATTGGTCCCGAAGCGACAATCTACTTTATGTCGCTACTTATAAAGTTG
>JACPYZ010000057.1 GCA_016195765.1 Candidatus Curtissbacteria bacterium
AAAAGAAAAGCATATCGAAAGAAATCGTAAGCGGAATATTTTGAATAAAATTCGCAACCGGTTTGGAATCTAGAAATCAACTGAATTTTTCTTCAAATTAGTAGATTTAGCTATATCTTGTTTATGAGGCTTGAGCCTTATAACTTCAACATTCCCCAAGCCAACTTTTTTAAGTCCAGCCAAAACTTCTTGTTCGCTTGCCCACTGATCATATCCCAAGCAGATAACATCAGGACCAATCTTTTTTATACCAGCAAAGTAATCGTCCTTTTCGCCCAAAACAACCTCGTCTACATCTTTTATCGAACTAACCAACTCTACCCTTTCGCCTTCGCTAAAAAGCGCGGGCCGTTTCTTGATCTTTTCAACGTTTGCGTCTCTACCCACAGAAACAATTAGGTAATCACCATGAGCTTTGGCTTGCTTAAAAAAATCGATGTGGCCAGGATGTAATCCGTCAAACGCTCCGAACACTAAAACGCGTTTCATAGTTTGCAGTGTAAATTGTAAATGGTAAATATACGCTCTCTACTCACTATTTACTAAAATGACCCTTCCATTATTTTCTCTTCAACTTTATTATCCTTAGTTCTTTCCAAAGAAATAATCACACCGGTTAACTTAGAAAATTTGTCTGGCCCGCTAACATTAAGTGTCCACTGGGTTTTATCGCCTTTCATATAATCGACAAGTACCGGCACTCCATCATCGCCTACCAGCCAAAATGCATATGGAACATTTACCGGGTCTGGCAAAACGGCATTAACATCTAGTTTATAGAGCCCAGCACCATATGCCCGGGTTATTTCTGCTTTGGCACTTCCACCATATTTAAGATCTTTCATAACCGCTTTTCCGGTTGTTAGAGAAACTCCTGTTGCAATTGCCTTGCTAATCCCGGCAAGTGAAACCCCAGTTAGATCGTTGGGGGCATCACGTAAGACAACGGGGCCTGATTGTTTAGCTGTTGAAGGTTGATAATTACCGATTAAATAAGAAGCGATTGCAGCTGCAATAAAAATTACCAGTAAGCGCATTCGGCCTTTGCGGCTTGTAATTCTTTTTCCCAAAAACGGTCCGCTGCGGGCTAGATCACGCATATCCTTAAACTTAAGCTTACCACAAAATTTAGCCTCGCAAAAGGCCTCAGAGAGCTAGATTTTTAAATCGACTTCTGTGCCAATCTTTAAAAAGTTACGACTGTCTTGAAAATAGACAAACATATTATCAAAATCAAAACCAATAAATTCCACAAAATCTAAAATAAAAATACTCAAGCACCAAGTGCCGCCTAGCCACAAGCCGACAGCGAAAAGCTTTCCGGGTTCCGCGTAACTGGCAATTTCCTTTTTGGGAAAGCGGAAAAACATTACAGTTGGAATTAAAATCGCCAGAGGAAGAACCAAATAGTACCAAGGTAAAACTATAAAACTTTCAACCAGAACTACAAAAAGCCATACCAGGGCGCTATACCAACAAAATCTCCAATTAACCTTAAATGCCTTTCTAGTTCCAGTTAACATTAAAATCTAAGCCCACTTTCTAAATACGCCTTTTACCATACACCCGTCAAGGGAGGGAAATGACAAGGTTTATCCCAGTGTTTCTTAAATGGAGTTAGTTGAAAGAAGAATCAAGCACTTTCAAATCTGCATCAACTTGGTTGGTGTTAGTACTGTTTAAATCTGTGTCGATATCAGTGACAGTATCACCTTTTGTAAGTGGAGCCATGCTAGCATCGGGCGCTGGCGAAGTCAGGGTTTGATTTTGCGCACCAGGCGTACTTGCAGTTTGTCCCTTAGAATTTAATAGAAAAACTGCACCCAAAACAATAACTAGCCCGACAACTGCCACTATCGCAAGCGAAGCAATCCCCGGTTTCTTAATAAAATTATTTTGCACTTTCGCTTCCCTCCCTAAGTTCTTTGGATAATCTTATTTGCCTCATGACATCTACCAAGCACTGCCTATAGGAATTCAGTTCCCGGCGGGCCGCAAGAATCGCGGCGCGGGCATCTTTTATGGCACCGTCGTTAAGATTGTTCGTGTCTATGGCATTAACTTTGGCTTTGGCAGCCGCAATTGCAGTTTCGGCAGAAGCCTTGTTCTGACGGCACGAATCAAGAGCTGTTTGGAATTTAGAAACATCGACACCTCTGGCTTTTGCCTTGTCTATCCTTCCTTGGATTTTACCGGAAATGTTATTGAGCCTTGTTTCTGTGTTGCTTAGAAAAGAAATAAGCTTGCCAAGAATCTCTTTGACAATACCTCTTCTTTTTTCACGAAGTTCTGCAGTTTTTGAAGCCATTTTCTCGCGTACTTCTTCACGATTTTGTTGAAATTTGCCCCCAATGTTGTTAAGGCCACCCGTATTTGAAGCGCCCAAACCAGGATTATCAAAAGCCAGAACAACGGTTGTAGAGAAAAAAACAGCAAGGGTTATGGCAAAAGCAGCAACGAGGTGTTTGTTCATTTTGTGCAGTAAAAACATTTTACCAATCGGGGCAATTACCGTCAAGGCGCTTTATCTTTTTGCACCAAGGACATAGTTATTGCCGTTTTTTTAGGATCAGCTGAAGAGTTAACAAGTATTGTACCTGCGTATTTATCGTTTTTGATGTTAAAGACAAAGTTTGACGAAGAACTTTGACTGAGCTGACTTTCCCAACCACCTTTTTGCAGATTTTCGTTGTAAAAATTAACAACTTTGCTTAAACTCTCTGAAGAAACAAAACTTGCGCCATAAACACCATTATTGCCATAAGATTCCACAGTCTGGGCTTTGGGAATTAGTGGCACTGGTGGAAACCCTGGCGCAACAGCTCCTTTAACAAACTGGTCGGAATTTCCGCCACCACTATCGCCCCCTGTTAAACCAAACGGAATACAGCCACTAAGAACTAAAGGTAAAGCCAAAACGACTAAAATTTTGACTACCTTTGATACCTGTAGTCCCACTTTTGTGGGCACATCGACCTGTATATACCTGACGCTTGATACCCTCATTTAAGAAATATTTCCTCGGCAATTTTGGAAAGATCGTCTCCCCTAGGCACTTCCACAACATCGCTCTTGGTAACCGCCGTAGTTGGCTTGGTCGATTTTTCTGCAAGCCTAAGCTCTATATTGACGGGGGTTCCAATTACTTCTGTCAGTTGCGTACAAAGCATATCTAAAATCTTGCGTTCGCCAAGCTTATCTTTATGAAAACGAAAAAAGACTTCTAACACTAGAGTATCATCTGCAATTTCTGTAGGTCTAGTAGAGCGCAAAAGCGCAACCACGTGAGCATTAATTGGGCGCACCCGACCCAAAAATACATTCCAGTTTTGCTGCACTTCTTCTAGCGTAAACTGAGATTGACTAGTTTTTTTAACCTTCCTCAGTATTTTTTCTTCTTCTTTTTCGACTATTGCCAGGTTTTTCTCTTCCGCAACCACGTCCACTTCGACCTCTTCCTTTTCTTCTGGTTCTATCTTTTCTACCGGTTCACTTTGCACAGCTACTGTTTGACTTTCACCGCACCATTTGCACAGGGCAAGAAGCATGGCAGTTTCTGGAAGCGGATAAACCTTCATGTCACCCTCTAGAACTAAAAGCAGACGCAATAGATTGTTTAAATCGGCAAAAGTTGCCTTGGCAACAATTTCTTTGTGCTTTTCGAATTGGCCCAAGTCGCGATCTGTAATTGCCCCAATTTTAAACTTCAAAACTT
>JACPYZ010000075.1 GCA_016195765.1 Candidatus Curtissbacteria bacterium
TGATTATACATGGCTGCAAAGAAAAAGAAGAAAAAGAAATAAGTAGACAATATTCTACTTTTAACTAAGTCTTTTAAAAGACTTTTTAAACTGCCCACTTAATGGAAGTACTTCCTTGTTTAAAATAAAAAACTAGATTAAACCAAAGGCCTTAGGTGGGCTAGTTTTTTGCTTAAATTGACTCCTACAAAAATTTCATCACCAAGCTTAATATTCTGTATAATTTAAAGATGAGAGTCGCATTTGATATTTCTCCTCTTAAAACGGGTCATAATTACCGGGGTATAGGCAGCTATACAGAGAATCTTCAGAGAGCCTTAGAAGCTCGAAATAAGCCCTTTGAATTGGAATTTATTGAGACTCAGAAGGATCTTGAAAAGTTCGACCTAGTTCACCATCCCTTTTTCGATATTTTCTTTCATACGCTTCCCATAAACACAAAGACCAAAAGAATAATTACAATTCATGATGTAATACCGCTTGTTTTCCCGAGTCACTTTCCGAGCGGTATCAGGGGCAATCTCAGTTTCTTTTTACAACGCATGGCACTCAGGCGTGTAGAGTGGATTATCAGTGATTCTAATGCGTCGAAGAATGACATTGCGGACAAATTAAATTATCCAGAAGCAAAAATCACGTCCATACACCTTGCAGCCAGTAAAAGCTTCAAAAAGATTACAAATTCAAAACAGCTACAAAAGATTATCAAAAAGTATAGTTTGCCTACAGGTTTTGCTTTATATGTCGGCGATGTTAATTGGAATAAAAATGTAGAAGGTCTATTGAGGGCAATTGCAATTACAAAATCGCCAATAGTTATGGTAGGCAAAGCCCTAAAAGAGGACGCTCTCAACCAAACGAAAGAATTAAACGGTTTAATTAAAAAATTAGACATACAAGAAATGGTAATAAAAACTGGATACGTACCGGAAGAAGATCTTGTTGCAATTTACAATTTGGCCACTGCTACCGTGCTGCCGTCCTATTATGAAGGATTTGGACTTCCAGTAATTGAGAGTATGGCAACCGGTACTCCAGTTGTTTGCTCCAATAATTCTTCTTTATCGGAAATAACAACTGCAGAAACCGCCTTCTATTGTGATCCAGAAAATCCCAGCAGCATCGCTTCTAAAATTATTGAAGTATTTAAAATGAAAAAACTGCAAAGAGAAGAGATTTCTGAAAAACTGCAAAAGCAAGCTAGTAAATTCAATTGGGATACTATTGCCAGTCAAACAATAGATATTTACCAAAAATTACTAGAAAAGTGAAAAAGGTAATCGTAGCTTTCTTAATATGGAGAATTGTTTTGTTCATTGTGGCAGCGCAATCACCGCTTTTTATTAAAAACTTTGCGGCAACTTTCCCTTATTATCAAGAAAGGCTTATTAGTACTCATCTGCCACACTTCATTTGGGCTTTTGGTAACTTTGATGGAGTTCATTATTTAGGAATAGCAAGTCACGCTTATTCTGATCAATTCACTCAAGCCTTTTTCCCCTTTTACCCCTTATTGATAAAACTAGTAACGTATATGTCCTTTGGCAATCTATTGATTTCTGGGCTGATCATCTCGAACGTTGCTTTTTTTGCGGCACTTCTTCTCTTCTATAAACTCATCGAAAAAAACTATGGAGAAAAATTAGCTCTTTGGTCTTCACTTTTTCTGCTCGCGTTTCCTACGTCGTTCTATTTTGGATCAGTCTACACAGAGGCAATCTTTCTTCTAGAAGTTGTGAGTTTTTATTACCTACAAGATATTAAAAAGCCATTTCTATCAGCCATTGTGGGGGCATTTGCTGCCTTTACGCGTCTAATCGGCGTA
Organism: Candidatus Curtissbacteria bacterium; assembly: GCA_016195765.1. Taxonomy (GTDB): domain Bacteria; phylum Patescibacteriota; class Microgenomatia; order Curtissbacterales; family GWA2-41-24; genus JACPYZ01. The sequence goes on from JACPYZ010000075.1 coordinate 1,826, forward strand.
TTTCTTGCTCTTATTTTTTTAAAAAAAGATCTAAAAAGTTTAGTCTATGGGGTGGTGGTATCTCTCGGGTTATTTGTCTATATGGTTTATCTTTGGTTCAATTTTAAAAATCCGCTTTATTTTTTATCTTCGCAATCGATATTTGGACAAAATAGGGAAACAGATAAAATAGTTCTTTTACCGCAAGTCTTATTTCGTTATCTTAAGATACTCACAACAGCACAAGGTTCAGGCTTGTACGTTGCCATCTTTGAGTTTTCAATCACGATAATAGCATTCTTATTACTCGCGCTTGCCTTCAGAACTTATAAAAAGTCGTGGGTTATTTTTGGCCTGGCTTCAATCATTCTCCCAACGCTAACAGGAACTCTTGCTTCTATGCCAAGATATGTAATTATCGCTTTTCCCATTTATTTAGTCTTAGCACAAATTAAAAGCACTGCTTTAAAAATATTGATTATTGTGGCCTCTTCAGCCCTCGGAACGATTGCTCTATCATTTTTTGCGCAAGGGTATTGGGTAGCTTAGTTCAGTTTAATTTGCTATTATTTGTAGAAATGAGTTTCGTGCAACTATTGATTTTGAGTGTAATTTGTAATGTCATTGCCAACATTCTCCTAAAAGCTGGTGTAAATAAACTAGGAGGATTTGCACTCAGCAGTTCAAGCTGGATCGGCGATTTATTTAAAGCGGCATATAATCCATTCATTTTTGGTGGTCTTGCCCTGTATGGTTTCTCTTTTGTTTTATGGTTAAGAGTTTTAACAATAAGTGATCTATCAAAATCTTATCCGATTTTTGTCACTTTCGTTTTTATTTTAACTACAATTGGGTCTGTAATTTTTCTCAAAGAAACAGTATCTATGATGAGAGTAGTTGGAATCATTATTCTTATTTGTGGAATCTTCTTAGTTGCCCGCAGCTAGGCAATGAACGTTCTTATTGTTATACCAGCATTTAATGAAAGTAAATCAATCGGTAAGGTAATTAGATCTTTGCCGAAAAATATACGTGGAGCGGGCAAGATAGAGGTATTGGTTGTGAACGATGGGTCAACAGACGATACTGAAAAAAATGCTCTTAAGACTGGTGTCAAGGTTATAACTCATTCAATAAATCGCGGAGCAGGAGCAGCAACAAGAACAGGTATGGAATATGTAAGGGAGAAGGGATATGACGTTCTGTTAACTTTTGATGCTGATGGCCAGCACAATCCTAAAGATATCAATAATTTGCTAAAACCAGTATTAAACGGAAAAGCAGATCTTGTAATCGGTTCGCGTTTGAAAAAAAGACAGCGCATGCCCAAGGACCGTTTAATAATCAATTGGATTGCAAATATAGTAACTCTGGCGTTATTTGGCGTATTTTCTACAGATTCACAATCTGGACTTAAGGCATTTTCAAAAAAGGCTATAGAACTCATAGAAATAACATCAGATAGAATGGAATTTTCTTCCGAAATTCTTCTTGAAGCAAAAAAAAATAATTTAAAAATACAGGAAGTCCCCGTAAGCGCAATATATACTCCTTATTCAATAACGAAAGGTCAAAAAAACAGCAATGCGATTCCTATCTTTATTAGAATCATGACTCATCTGCTTCGATGAAAAAAACTAAAATAATCGTATCCGGAGCTGCGGGTTTTGTCGGCAGAAACATGATACCTTTTTTGCTAGGGGCCGGTTACAAGCCTATCGCCCTTGTAAAAAATGAGACAGAGCAAAAAAGCATTGAAAAGTTTGGCGTTGCAACAATCGTTTCTGATCTTTCAAAAGCAGGGTCCTGGCAACAACAAATACAATGTGACGTTTTAATTCATCTAGCATCAGAAATAAGTTCTAAAAACGAAATTAACTTTAAAAAGAACAACGTCGTTGCCACAAAGAACAAGACCCTTATTCAAAAACAAAAAAAGAACAAGAAAATCTAGTTAAAAATTCTGGAATAAAATACTTTGTGATTAGACCATCGATGATATATGGTCCAACGGACGATAAAAACGTGGGATGGCTAATCAAAACTATTAAAAAACTACCTGTAATTCCCTTGCCTGGCGGCGGGTCGTTTGGAAGGCAACCAGTATTTGTTGGTGATGTTTGCAAAATTGTCGCCAAGTTAATAAAAAGTAGCAAACAAAGTAGGGTATTTGAAATTCACGGATATGAATATGTATCCATGAAAGAAATGGTTACTCAAATCAAAAGAGTTTATCAAATCAAACAACCGACAATTATCATACCTATCCGTTTTCTAAAATCGTTTATTTTAATTAATCAAAAGATATTTCCTAATCCTAAATTTACCGTTGACCAAATCGAATCATTAATAAGTGGCGAAAAGTTTAAAGGCGATGATTGGGCAAAACTTTTTGATATAATACCAACGAAATTTTCCCAAGGTGTCGAGAAAATGAAATCATAAAATGCTAACAGCCATCCAAATCGTTCTTTTAGTCTTCGTACTATTTTTCCTCTCTAGAGTTTATCTAAGGTCACGAGAAAAAGTAATTTCGGCAAAAACCGGACTATTTTGGACAATAGTTATGTGGCAATAAGCGTCTTATTTTATCTCGTGTTTAGAATATACGTAATGATTGAAGATCTAAGAAGAGATGTCACCAAAGTGGTCAGAAGTATGGCAATTGAAAACATTAAGAAAAAAACACCTCAAACTTCTAAGTTCTCTAAAAAGAGGAACAAATGAACATCTTAATCATTTCTGAATTCTTTCCCACGGGTAAGGATTTAAAATTTACGGGTGGTGTGGAAACTCGTAATTTGTATATTGCAAAACACATATCGAAAAAATATAAAGTCACAATAATCACGACACGTCTTAGAAATACAAAGGAACACGAAATAATTGAAGGGGTCAACGTGCTTAGAGTTGGCAAAGAACAAGAGTATAAAGCGACAAGCAGCAATATTGTTGGTCGAATATCCTTTATCCGAGAAGCGATAAAAACAGGCCGTGAGCAAAATCCTGATATTGTTGAAGGTACAAACTTCATTTGTCATTTCATTGCCAAAAAAATCGTCGAAAAGACCGGTTCAAAACTTGTAGCTTGGTATCCAGATGTTTGGGTGGGGCAGTGGGTTGAAAATGCTGGATTGGTTGGGATACTAGGTGAAATATTGGAACGCATTAATTTAAGATCAAAATATGCGGCAATAATTGCAATTTCAAACGAGACGCGTCTTAAGCTGCAAAAGCACACTACAGAAAAAATAGTCGTAATACCATGTGGAGTAGAAAAAAGTGAGTTTGAAAAAAACCATAAAAAGCAGAACGTGGTAGTTTGCATTTCACGGCTAGCAAAATATAAAAACATCAAAACGCTCATCTTGGCCTTTGCATTGCTAGTTCGTTCAAATAAAAATTTTAGTTTGAAAATAATTGGTAGAGGACCAGAAGAAAAAAATCTTAAGACGCTTGTAAATAAGCTTCATATTGATAAAAATGTTCAATTTGTTTCCAATCTCAAAAGGAAAGATCTAATAAATAATCTGGCAAGCGCTCATCTTTTTGTTTTGCCTTCGGTTGTGGAAGGCTTTGGCATTTCCGTGATCGAAGCAGC
>JACPYZ010000069.1 GCA_016195765.1 Candidatus Curtissbacteria bacterium
TATGTCTTTGGTATTGGCAATCAACTTTAAATATGCCATTACATCTTTTACTTCTTTCCTGGCATAAAAGCTGACGCCTCCATAAAGACGGTAGGGAATATTAGCGTGCAAGAAAGCTTCTTCTATTGTTCTTGATTGCGCATTAGTTCTATATAAAATCGCAAAACAACTAAGCGACTTTTTGGAGCTCATTATTCGATCAGCCACAAAATTTGCCTCGTCTATCTCATTCATTGCGTTATAAATGCTTATTTTTTCTCCGGTGGGGTTCAGGGTCCAAAGTTTTAAAACAGGGTGTGAATTATTGTGTGAAATAATTTTATTAGCAGCTTCCAAAATATTTGCAGTTGATCTGTAATTTTGCTCTAAGTTAAAAACAGCAACATCCAAAAAATCGCTTTTAAAATTCAAAATATTGCGAAAATCAGCTCCCCTAAAAGAATAAATCGCCTGACTGGCATCGCCAACAACCGTCAGATTTTTATGAAGGCTTGCTAGCATTTTGGTCAAAATATATTGCGATCTGTTCACATCTTGGTATTCATCTACCAAAACATATTCAAAACGGGTGGTCCATTTTTCTAAAGTTTTGGGGCTTACTTCAAACAACTTCACGGTTTGCATCAGCAAATCATCAAAATCACAAGCGTTTATTTCAAAAAGCATCTTTTGATATTCTCGGTAAACATCAGCAACAGTTCTCGCAAAATATCCACGGGCAAACTGGTTGTATTCATCTGGTCCTATTAATTCTCCCTTGGCGCCAGAAATTGCTCCCAAAATTGAACTGGGTTTAAAGTTTTTTACAGAAACATTAAGATCCGTCATTATTTTTTTAACGAGCGAAAGCGAATCGTCGCTGTCGTAGATTAAATATCCACTCGGAATCCCAATTTCCCGGCCATCAACCCTTAGCAATTTCGCACAAAAAGAATGGAAAGTGCCAACATATGGAGGTGTCTGACCAACCAGTTTTAATATTCTTTCTTTCATCTCGTTTGCCGCTTTATTCGTAAAAGTAACTGCAAGAATATTGCCCGGGTTTGTGCCTTGTTCAATCAAATAAGCAATTTTGTAGGTCAAGACTCTAGTTTTTCCACTTCCGGCACCCGCCAAAATTAAAACTGGTCCATCTTTTTGCAAAACAGCCTCTTTTTGCGCCTCGTCCAAATTATCTAGTAATTTAGATTTATTCATTTCAGTCTCTAAGTATAACAGCGATTTCTAGCCTTGACTCAACGATTTACGGGCCAACCTGGTCGCTGTTATAATAACCATTATGATCAAACTCTTAGACTTCTGGGCAACATGGTGCGGCCCCTGTAAATTTATGGAACCCATAATAGAAGAATTAGAAAAAGAACTTTCCGGTAAAATTCAAATTCAAAAAATAGACGTTGATCAGGAACAAGATTTGGCAGCCAAATACCAAGTTATGTCAATCCCAACTTATGTAGTCGAAAAAGACGGTAAAGAAGTCGACCGTATTATAGGTGCAACCTCAAAAGACACTCTACTTGCAGCGCTCACCAAGAATGAGTGATCCGCTCCCGTTGGTAATTGCCAATCATAAAGCAAATCTTACGTATTCTGAATTTGAAATCTGGGTAAATAAAGTTGGTCCTGTCGCCAAAGATTTCGAAGGTACTGTTGTTGTTTGCCCTTCGTCCCCATTTTTAGCTCAAGCATTGATCTTAACCCAAGCACAGTCATGGAACCTAAAGATTGGTGCCCAAGATATTTCCCGTTTTGATATAGGTGCTTATACTGGTGAAGTTGCTGCGTCTCAACTTGCTGGAATCTGCAAGTACGCCATTGTTGGCCATTCTGAAAGGCGTAAAAATTTCAATGAAACGGACGAAATATTGGATCAAAAAGTACAAATGGCAAAAAAAGTAAATCTTACGCCAATATTTTGCGTTCAAGACGAAAATACTAAAATTCCAGAAGGTATAGAAGTTGTTGCATACGAACCAGTCTTCTCAATCGGCACAGGTAACCCAGATACGCCTCAAAACGCAAGGGCGGTTTCAGCTAAAATTCAGGAAAAAGGTGATTATATTATCTTGTATGGTGGCTCCGTAAAAGGGGATAACGTTAAAAATTTCGTAGAAAAAAGTGTGATCGATGGAGTCTTAATCGGTTCAGCCTCACTGGACCCCCAGGATTTTATCGAAATCCTACAAAGCATATATTAACTAAATGATTCGTCAATTAGGAGTAAGATCCAACCGTAAATATCCCATTGGCAAAATTCTTTTGATCGCTTTTGGAATCCTGATCCTCGTTGTATTTTTAACGCGCGTCTTCAACCTTTCAGATCTTCTATTTAAAACACCTAAAACGGTCATGAACTTTCTGACAGACAGTGGTCTAAAAAGCGACAATAACAGGATTAATATTTTACTTTTGGGTGTCGGCGGCCAAGGCCATGACGGGCCATATCTTTCCGATTCTATGATTCTGGCTTCAATCGACAAAAATGGTAAAGATGTCGCACTTATCAATATTCCTCGCGACATCTGGGTTGCAGATATCAATGCCAAAATCAATGCAGCCTATGCCATCGGCTTTGAAAAGCATCATGACGGAATAGGTTATGCCAGAAACACAGTAAGTAAATTATTTGGCATTCCAGTTCATTATGTTTTCCGTATGGATTTCAGTAGCTTTGAGAAGGCGATTGATCAAATAGGGGGTTTGGATATTGATGTTGACAACGGTTTTACAGATAATTTCTACCCAATCGAAGGTAAAGAAAACGATACTTGCGGCATCGAAATTATCAACAAAAATGATGGTGTTTATTTCAAAGACGCAACTGGCTCCGCTGAATTAATAACGGAAGAAAACAACCCATTTACTTGTAGATACGAAACATTAAGGTTTAAAAAAGGTCTAGCTCACATGGATGGTAAAACCGCATTAAAATTTGTTAGATCGAGGCACGGTGATAACGGTGAAAATTCTGATTTTGCCCGAAGTGCCAGGCAAGAAAAAGTTATTAGCGCTTTTAAGCAAAAAATATTTTCAACAGAAACACTATTAAATCCTAAAAAAATCATCGATGTAGCCACAATATTCGGTCAATCTATAGATACCGACATTAAAACGGAAAACACTCCACTTTTTCTAAAATTGGCTCAAAAAGCAAAAGGTGCCAACGTTCGTAGGATCGTTTTGGATGTCGGCAGACCAGAGTCTTTACTCGAAGAAGGCAAACCGGAAGACCATGATGGTCAGTTTGTACTTGTCCCTAAAAATAACGCCTGGCAGGACTTTGCTGAATACATTCAGGCCGAAATCTTTAAAAACACAGAAAATTTTCTGCCTTCATCATCACCTAAAAATAAATAGAAAAATTATTCGCGGTAGCTTGAAACAAGCTTTAACATCCCAAAGATAAAAAGCATTGCGCCAACAATAAAAATAAAATATGTCAGGTCTGTTGAGCCTGCGTTGGGCAGGGACGAAGACGTCCCTTGGCCACCACCTATGCCGGCAGAACTAGAAGCGTCAGCAAAAACGTTAGATGCGACAGAAAGAGATCCTAGGAGGGAAGTGGTAAAAGTAGCAATACGGGCAAGCCTTAACATCTTAACTATCTAAGTTAATATTACCACGAACTTTTGTCAATAACAGCAAATAAGAAAGTTAAGCTTTAGAAGCAGCAGGCTTAGAAATAACTTTTGAGGCCAACATCTTAGATAGTCTAGATTTTAGCCTTGAAGCTTTATTCTTGTGGATCACGTTTATTTTGGCAGCTCGATCTAAGGTCACAAACGCTTTACTCAACGCTTCTGCGCTAGGGCTTTTCCGATAAGCGGCAACAGCCTTTTTATACGCTGCCTTTTTAAGCGCGTTTATAGCTGTCTTTCGCTTGTCTTGTCTGACCTTTTTGATCGCTTGTTTTATAACTGGCATATCTATTAAGATTCGTCTATCGAGTTTCAGCAAGAAGCCTTCTTGAGTCAAAAATCTTAAAGGCAATTCTATACTCAAAATACTTCATTTGCAAATATAATAAAATATTTTGAGTACATAATTGTATTGTTTGGCAAAAATAATAACTTTTGTTAAACGAACATATCACATGCTAGAAATTTTTAAAAATGGCAGTAGTATTTTTAAAAAAAAGCAGGAAGATATCCTCTCTGCTGCTTTTATTATAGCTTTTTCTGTCGCGCTCTCACGTTTTTTGGGCCTTATCCGGTACAGACTTCTAGCGTCCCACTTTGGAAACGATATTAAACTCCTGGATAGCTTCATTGCAGCTTCAATCCTTCCAGATGCTATTTTCGAGGTTTTAATTTTTGGTGCCATTGCTCTGGCATTTATACCTGTCTTTTCACAATATTTAACCAAGGAAAAACTTCAAAAAGCCTGGGATCTTTCGTCATCGATGATCACCCTAGCGCTCATCACCTTCACTCTTTTTACAGTTATTATTCTACTTTTAGCAGATTTTATCGCTCCACTTATTGCGCCTGGTTTGGTTGCCAAAGAACCTGCAACTAGGTTACTTATTGGCAGCCTTTTAAGAATTATGATTTTTGCCCAGTTATTTTTTGTGGTCTCAATCTTTTTAACTGGAATTCTTCAATCATTCCAAAGGTTTTTAGTTCCGGCAATAGCCTCGATTTGCTACAACCTTGGGATTATCTTGGCAATTATTTTCTTAACCCCGTATATCGGTATTTACGCACCAGCTGTCGGAATGATCCTTGGAGCATTACTTCATCTGCTAATTCAATTGCCTCTCGCTTTTGCTCTCGGATTTCGTTACAGGCCTAAACTCGATTTCAAAAATAAAGATGTGCGTACAACTTTCGCTTTAATGTGGCCCAGATCGTTTTCTCTTGGACTAATTCGTCTTGCCGATATTATTAACGTTGCCATTGCCTCGATTGCGGCAGTTGGGTCAATCGTTGCCTTTAATTTTGCCCAAGTTTTGCAACTAGTTCCAACATCGCTTTTTGCAGCTTCGCTTGCTCAAGCCGCCTTGCCTTCTCTGTCTATCCAATTTAATAGTAATAGGTCACAAACTTTCAAAAAATTGTTTGCAGAAAGTTTTCACCAAATAATATTTCTGGTTTTACCGACAGCCTCGATTCTTGCAATTTTGCGCATCCCAATTGTCAGACTTGTTTTTGGTGCCAAAGACTTCCCTTGGGATATTACGGTTCTCACAGGCAGGCTTCTAATTGCTTTTGCAATTGGCATCATTGGTCAGTCTCTAAGCTTGCTTTTAACCAGAAGTTTTTACGCAATCAAAGACAGTGCAACTCCGGTAAAGATAGAAATATTCACAATCTCCCTAAACATCATTGCCAGCTTTGTTCTAGTTTTATATCTAAAATTGCCGCTCGTATTTTTGGCAGTCAACTATTCGATTGCAAATTTATTAAACGCAACCCTACTTTTCTATTTTCTTAATCGTAAGGTTAAATTCGAGTTAAAGCCGTTACTTGTACCAGCTTTAAAAATGCTTTTAATAACGGCAATTACAGCAATTTCTCTTTATATCCCCATGAAGTTTTTGGATCAATTGGTTTTTGATACCACCCATGTTGTCGGTTTAATCCTTTTAACCGGAACGGCAGTAATAGCAGGACTCCTGGTTTACATTGCACTATCTTGGCTGTTTAGAATTCAAGAAGTTTCCATTTTCTACAACCTTGGCAAAAGAGTTATTTCTTTTCCGTCAAGACTCGCAAAACCTGCACCAACCGTCATGGACGCACAACAACCAAACCCCTAATTGACGCGCCTTTTAACTCAGCCGTAAACTGAAACTATATATACCTTTGTAGATTCGATCTAACTTGCCTGGAGAATTTACATTTCTAAGGAGGTGATTTAAAAATATGAAAGCTTATCACAATTATCTTGTATGGCTACTTGTTGTCGGCGGACTCCTTTTGGGTTACCAAGGTCTAACAAACAGCAATTTAGTAGAGAAATTATTAGGCGGCCAACTAGAAATGGTCGTTAACGTTATTGTTGGTGCTGCAGCTGTACTTGTTGGTTACGGAATGCTCTCAGGAAAAAAGCGAAGGTAATTTTAGTCCGGTATTGCCCTTTGGATTAAAAGTTTTAACCTCTATTGTATTTGAGGCCCATATTGTGTGGCCTTTTTGATCAAGCCTGCTTTCTGCTAAACTGAACCCCATGAACATTCGCAATTTTGCAATAATTGCCCATATAGACCACGGTAAATCCACTCTGGCTGACCGTATTATGGAACTTTGTGATGCCGTCAAAGCCGGGCACCAAGCCCAGCTACTGGATAGTCTCGAACTCGAACGGGAACACGGTATAACGATCAAGCTTAAAGCTATCCGCCTAAACTACAAACTACAAACTACAAACTACGTACTCAATTTGCTCGACACGCCAGGTCATGTAGATTTTGCTTACGAAGTTTCCCGTTCTCTCGCTTCTGTCGAAGGAGCGCTGCTCATTGTCGATGCCACTCAAGGTGTCCAAGCCCAAACTTTAGCAAACTTCAACTTGGCGCTTGATGCTAACCTTACTTTGATCCCTGTCATAAATAAAATAGATTCTCCCCAAGCGGAAGTAGAAAAGACGGAATCAGAACTTATCGACCTTGGTTTTAGTGAAGCAGAAATTATTAAAGTTTCGGCTCGCACCGGTGAAAATGTAGATAAACTATTAGAAGCAATTATAGAAAAAATTCCACCTCCAACCGAATACGTCGATAAACTTTCAGCACTTATTTTCGATTCAGGACTCGATCCTTACAAAGGTGTTATCGCCACAATTAGAATCTTTGGCGGCAAGTTAAAAGTGGGCGATACAGTAAAATTTAAAGCAACAGGCGCATCAGCAGAAATTCTCCAGGTTGGTTACCTTGCACCAACACCTACTTATATAAAGGAAATTACAGCAGGCGAGGTTGGTTTCATTGTTACAAATGTTAAAGATCTTTCAAAAGTCATGGTTGGTGACACAATCACAGATGCCAAAGATCCCGCAGAGGCTCTTCCCGGCTACAAGGCAGCAAAACCAGTCGTCTTTCTTTCTTTTTACCCCACAGATATTGGTCAATTCGCAAAACTCAAAGAAGCGCTAGAAAAGTTAAAACTAAATGATGCTGCCCTTATCTTCTCACCAGAAACTTCAGCCTCTCTTGGTCAGGGTCTTCGAGTCGGTTTCCTTGGTTTGCTGCATGCTCAAATTACCCAAGAACGACTAGAGCGTGAATATAACGTAGACATTATTGCAACATCACCTTCTGTTAACTTCGAACAAAATGGCAAATATATTAACAAACCTGCAGAATTCGACCCTATGGTTAAAGACACAAAAGAACCATATGCCGACGTCTCTATTTTTTCGCCTCAAAAATATTATGGCGCCATAAGCAACCTGGTTCATGAAAAAAGGGGAGAGATAAAGGGTGTAGAAAATGTGGGGTCTTTGCAAAAAATCCAAGCCGAAATTCCACTTCTGGAACTTTTGATCGGTTTTTATGATCAATTAAAAACAACTTCTTCAGGCTATGCTTCGCTCGATTTTGAAATTACAGATTATAGACCCGCAAAGTTAGTCAAACTAGATATTCTTGTAAATCACGAGCCAATAGAAGGTCTAACCCAAATTGTTCCAGAAGAAAAAGCCGAAGAAATCGGCAGAAAATTTACAGAAAAGCTTAAAGATGCGATTCCGCGTCAACAAATCGCAATCCCAATTCAAGCTGCAATCGGCGGCAAAATAGTAGCTCGAGAAACAATTGCCAGCTTTCGTAAAGACGTGACTGCCAAGCTTTATGGTGGCGATGTTACCCGCAAAAATAAACTTCTAGAAAAGCAAAAAAAAGGTAAAAAGCGTATGCGCCGTTTTGGTTCTGTCGATATTCCCCAAGAGGCTTTTCTCGCTGTGTTGAAAATATAAATTTAAGCGGCTTCGCAGTAGCTTTTTAAATCCGCAGCAGTCTTCGTCAAATTATTTTTGGCCATCATACCCATCATTGGGGCAAAAATAACAAATAGTCCCTTTGGATCCATAACCAGCTCATGATCAATGTGCGTCTTTTTGCCAACAGCTTTAAAAATGAACACATTACAAACAATTTCAAAAACAGTGCTTATTGGGGTATCAATTACTTGGGATAACTTTGCAACTGCCATAAAAGGCAGTTTAACAAATGAACTTTCTTTTGTACAAATAGATTTGTTATTGGTTTGCATTTCTCAGACAACTTTTCTACACTTGAATTAGTGGCGAAAGCGCTTATCTATCCAAAGTTTGCATTGACGCACATCAAAGACCCAAACCGTTTTTGGGCAATTCCTCTCTTGGGAGGTCTTACAAAAATAATAATCTTAATCCCGGTCTTTATTGAATTTTGGTTTTTGGCAATGTATGTGTTTGTGATTTCCATAATCAATTCATTCATTGTTCTTTTTACTGGTTCGTATTGGCGTCATTGCTTTAATGTAACGACTGGGCTTATGAAGCTTGCTGCCAAAACCGGTTTGTTTTTCTCAGGTCTTACAAATAAGTACCCAGGGTTCGATCTGCAAATTCACGACAACTGGCAATTAGAATTTACCCTTCCTCAAAAACCTAATCGCTATTTTGCAATCCCGCTTTTAGGTGGTCTCTCAAGAATAATTCTGCTTTTACCATATGCAGTCTATTCTCAAGTAATTGCCAGGGGTAGCGGGGTTGGCATGGTCATCTCGTCAGTTCCCGTGCTTTTTTCTGGCAAATATCCAGAAAGTACATACGAAATGGGTCGTGATGCAATTAGATTAAGTCTAAGACAAGGAGTCTATTTTGCTGGCATTTCCGATACTTATCCTAGTTGGTATATTTCGATGAATCATAAAGCTATCAAAATAATTTTGATAATCGTAGGCGCCTTAATGATTCTTGGCCAAAGCAGCGCAAGGCACGAAAGATTTAATCATCAAAATTACAATAATAATGGAGACTACGGACGCAATTACATGCCTAGCAGACATTTACAACCGCCAAACAACACTACTCCACAAACTAACGGTGTTTTCTAGTCTCTTAAATTTTTGACTCTCGTTTTCAAAAGGTGTTATTCTCCCACTCGACACTAAAATATGAAACTTAAAAATCCTGTTGTCAAAAAACTCTGCGAAAAATACAAAACAGTTTCACTGCTCAATCACATAGATGCCATTCTTGGTTGGGACTTAAACGTAAATTTACCGCCAAAAGGTGGTCAAGAGAGAGGCCAACAAATAGCTTTTATAACCAAGCAAATAACAGATATTTTCAACGACAAAGATTTTAAAAACTTAGTAGAAGAATCAAAAACTCAGCGCAATTTAACTCCAGAAGAAAAAGCAATTCTAAGAAACCTTCACAAGGCAAGCGAGTATTACGACAAAGTTCCCGCAGAAATCATTACCGAAAAATCTAAGACTACTTCCGAAGCATATATGGCTTGGCAAAAAGCAAAACAGGATGATAAGTTTGGTGATTTTCTGCCTCACCTTAAAAAATTAATTGAACTGGACCAAATAATTGCGGGTCACATAGGCTACCGCGAGAATCCCCTCGATGCACTTTTAGATCTTCACGAACCAGATCTTACAGCCAGTTTTTGCAAAAAGAATATCGTTGCATTGCAACCAGGATTAACTGCGCTAATCAAAAGAATTCAAAGTAAGCAAAAATTTGGTAATGTAGAAACCTTCGTAAATAACCAACAGAATTATGCTGTCGATGCCCAAAGGCAATTAGCTCTCTACGTTTCTAGGAAAATGGGTTACGACTTAGATGCTGGTAGAATCGATGTTTCTGCACACCCTTTCACCACAACTCCAGGCAGGCAAGATGTAAGAATCACCAATTTTTACAAAGAACACGACTTTCGGGATTCTTTTAGCTCTACCATGCACGAAACAGGCCATGCGCTTTATGAACAAAACATTAACCAAGATTACGACCAAACGCCGCTCGAATGGGGCGTTTCTTATGGAATTCATGAAGCACTATCGCGCTTCTGGGAAAACCAAATTGGTAAAAATCCCCATTTCTTAACCTTTATGACACCGCTTTTCCAGGCATTTTTCCCGGAACAACTTAAAAACACCAGCCATGAAACTTTTATTAAGTTATTTAACTTGCCAAAACCCGGGTTTATTAGAATCGAAGCAGACGAAGTGACCTATACTCTTCATATTATTATCCGCTTCGAAATCGAAGACGCTCTTATAAATAACAAGTTAAAACCAAAAGATCTTCCCGAAGCCTGGCGCGCCAAAATGAAAAAGTATCTGGGCGTTGTGCCCCAAACAGACAGAGATGGAGTTTTACAAGATATGCATTGGGCAGGTGGTTCTTTTGGCTATTTCCCGGCCTATGCGCTTGGGAATCTTTATGCATCGCAATTTTTGCACTATATGAAAAAAGAAATAGACGTTGATGGGGAATTAGAAAAAGGTCACTTAGGCAGCGTTTTGTATTGGCTTAACGAAAATGTTCACAAACATGGTAGTCGTTATTGGCCAGATGAACTTGTAAAAGTTGCAACAGGCGAAAGCTTAAACCCTAAATACTTCCTAAACTACCTCAGCGAAAAATTTACTGGCATTTACGGCTAAGTTCAGACTCTTGACAACAATTAGCACTCGTTGTATATTAAGTGCTAACAACGATGGACCTAACTGAAAGACAAAAAAAGTTACTAAGAGCCGTAATTGAAAAATACATCGAAACCGCAGAAGCTGTTGGTTCCGAAACCATAGAAAAAGAAGCCAGCCTTGGTGTTTCCCCAGCAACTATCCGCAACGAAATGGTCAGATTAACTTCTCTTGGCTACTTAAGGCAACCTCACACATCTGCCGGCCGTACCCCAACTTCTATGGGTATGAAGTTTTTTGTAGATTCTCTTATGGAAGAAAAATCTCTATCGCTGAAAGATGAAGTAGCCATAAAAGAAGAACTTTCAGACGATCCTAAAACCTTCAACAAACTCCTGCGTCATACAGCTCAATCTTTAGCAAACCAAACTCATTCACTAGCAATTGCAACCAACGAAGACGATGAAGTTTTCGCTTCCGGTATGGCAAACATTTTAGATATGCCAGAATTTTTTGATATCGACATCACCCGTACGGTGCTTTCTTTGGTAGACAAAGTAGAAATGTTAGGTCAAATTTTCGATCAGCTTTCTCCACAAGACCAAATTAAAATTTTATTTGGAGACGAACTTGGTGTTCCATATCTTGAACCGTGCGGTTTTGTGCTTACTCGTTATCAAGCACCGGGTCACACCGGCATGCTCGGCATAATAGGTCCCAACAGGCTAAATTATCCAACAGTCATACCTACAATGCGCTACTTTTCACATCTTTTATCAGAAATATGGGGGGAATAAATGGCAAAAGCTAAAAAACAACCAGAGGAAAATAAAAACGAAGAACTAGAAAACCAACTTAAACGCGCCCTTGCGGATTATCAGAATCTAGAAAGGCGAGTTTCAGAAGAGCGAAAATTACTCTCACAACTTTCAACCGCGATTATTGTCGAAAAGTTTTTACCAATATTAGATAATTTGGAAGTAGCTCAATCTCACTTGAACGACCCCGGCCTGGCTATGGTTACCAAGCAATTCAAAGATGTTTTGGCAAGTGAAGGCATCGAAGAAATAGGCCAAGTCGGTGAGCAGTTCGATCCAAACTTGCACGAAGCAGCAGAAGTTGTTGTTGGAGAGAACCAAAATGCAGTCGTGAAAGTCATTAACAAAGGTTATAAAATGGAAGGTAAGGTCATAAGACCCGCTAAAGTCACTGTTTCCAGAAAATCAGAATCAGCGCAAGCCAGTGGGCAGGAGCAAGCAGAGCAAGGAGGATTAAATGAGTAAAATTATTGGAATCGATTTAGGTACAACCAATTCATGTGTCGCCGTGGTCGAAGCTGGAAAACCAAAAGTGATTCATAGCGCAGAGGGAAGAAATACAATCCCATCTGTCGTTGACCCGGTCAAACATATTGTCGGTGACGTTGCCAAACGTCAAATGATTGTTAATCCTAAAACTACAATTTTTTCTGTCAAAAGGTTAATGGGCCGCAAGTACAAAGACCCAGAAGTTCAACGTGATATCAAATGGCTTCCTTACGAAGTAAAAGAGGGTAGAGACGGTATGGCTGTAGTTTCTGTTGAAGGTCACGATTACACTCCTCAAGAAGTCTCGGCCATGATTCTGCAAAAAATTAAAGCAGATGCCGAAGCTTATCTTGGCGAAAAAGTCGAAAAAGCTGTGATTACGGTGCCAGCTTACTTTGACGATTCTCAAAGACAAGCAACTAAGCAAGCCGGAGAAATTGCTGGCCTGCAAGTTGAAAGAATCATCAATGAACCAACAGCGGCTGCGCTTGCCTATGGTTTGGACAAATCCCACGCGCACACAATTGCCGTTTATGATTTAGGCGGTGGCACGTTCGATGTTTCAATTCTTGAGCTCGGAGAAGGCGTTTTTGAAGTTAAAGCCACAAACGGTGACACCCATTTAGGTGGAGACGATTTTGATTCTAAAATTGTTGAATATCTAGTTGAACAATTTAAATCAGATTCAGGCGTCGATATCACCAAAGATCGTCCTGCGTTGCAAAGGCTAAGAGACGCTGCAGAAAAAGCAAAAATTGAACTTTCTACAACTCAAGAGACCGAAATTTCAATTCCATATTTAACAGCGACCGATGCTGGTCCTCAACACTTGCAACTAAAACTAACAAGAGCAAAGTTAGAGTCAATTGTGACCGAACTTGTCGAAAAGACTTTTGGTCCAGTTAAGGATGTTTTAAAAGACGCTAAATTAGATGCTTCGAAAATAGACGAAGTAATCTTAGTCGGTGGCATGACCAGAATGCCTTTAATCGTCGAAAAAGTTAAAGCTTTCTTTGGCAAGGAACCAAACAAGAGCATTAACCCAGACGAAGTTGTCGCAATTGGTGCTGCTGTCCAAGGTGCAGTTCTCGGTGGCGAAATGAAAGAAATGGTTCTTTTAGATGTTACCCCGCTTACACTGGGTATCGAAACTTTGGGCGGCGTTTCTACACCGCTTATTTCCAGAAACACTACAGTTCCAACTTCAAAAACTGAAGTCTTCTCGACGGCTTCTGATAACCAAACTTCTGTTGACATTAACGTTTTGCAAGGCGAAAGACCAATGGCAGCCGATAACAAGTCTTTAGGTCGCTTCATCTTAGATGGCATTCCACCAGCACCTCGTGGGGTTCCTCAAGTAGAAGTTACTTTCGATATCGATGCTAGCGGTATTCTTTCTGTTAAAGCCAAAGACAAAGCAACCAATAAAGAACAATCTATAAAAATCACAGGTTCAACTGGTCTAACAGACGAAGAAATTGCACGTATGACCAAAGAGGCAGAAGAACATGCCAAAGAAGACGAAGCTAAAAAAGAAGAAATCGAAGCCAGAAACCACGCAGATTCGTTAATCTATCAAGCCGAAAAAGCTTTAAAAGATGGGGGAGACAAAGTACCTGCAGATGTTAAAACAGAAGTAGAAGAAAAGATTAAAGCCCTAAAAGATATTTCGGCAGCCGGCGCCATTGAAGATGTTAAAACAAAAACCGAAGAGCTTTCTACGTCTCTTTCCAAAATAGGTCAATCTATGTACGGCCAGCAGGGCGAGTCTGGTGCTCAAAGTCAAACGGGGGCAACAGACTCCGAAGCTGGCGGAGACGAAAAATCTACAGAAGATAAGAAAAAAGACGAAGGCGATGTTCAGGAAGGGGAAGTTGTTAAAGAATAATGGCAAATCTTACAACAGAATTATTTGTTCTTTGTGATTACGCTTCTATTTCCCAAGAGCAAAAGCTTTCGGTGATTGGTATTTTCGACCAATTTTTTGCAGCCAACATTCCAACTACTTGGCCGCGTATGTTTTTGGTCGCAGTTTTAAAAGGCGAGCCAGGTAAACAATACCCCTTAACATTAAAGTTAGTTTCTCCAGCTCCAGATCAAAACTTCCCAGAAAAAACAGTCGAGGTGTCACTGGGTAATAATGGCAAAGCAAACTTGTTAACAGAACTTGTTAATTTTCCGCTAAATGCCCCAGGTGTTCATAAATTCGAAATCACCACCAGCAACGAAGTTGTTGGCAGGCTAGAATTTAACGTCACCAAAACTACCGCTTCTTACGACGGCCAAATCGCTAAAAAACCGGCAAACTAAAATGGTTGAAGTAAGAAATTCAAAATCACCGCTGTATGATAGAGGTCCGAGAAGATCTGACAACGCAGTAACTGTTCAACCAGGACCCGTCCCCATTAAAATTACAAACCGCGAACCTGGGGTTTTTGGTCAGTATTTTCCGCATCCTTTTAATAAATATCCAGGGTCGCCTCGTTTCAAAAGAGAAGTTGATCGTAGAGGTCCTAGATAATATATATACTGCACGGTCAATTTCAAAATGGCAAAAAAAGATTATTACGAAATCCTCGGTGTTTCTAAAAATGCATCAGCAGATGAGTTAAAAAAAGCTTATCGTAATCTTGCGCGTAAACATCATCCAGATGTTGACAAGACAGAAGGCGCAGAAGCAAAGTTCAAAGAAATAAACGAAGCCTACCAAGTTCTTTCCGATCCGCAAAAAAAATCAGCTTACGATCAATATGGTCATAGTGCTTTTGAACCAGGTGGTGGTGGTCCAGGCGGTTTCGGCAATCAAGGTAACTACCAAACATACTCATGGAGTAACGGCGGCGGCCAAGGTCAAGATTTTGGGGGATTTCAAGATCCGTTTGATATTTTCGAAATGTTTTTTGGCGGTCAATCACCGTTTGGTAAACAAGCCCGTCTTCCAAGCTACGTTTTAAATATCTCTTTCGAAGAAGCGGTTCATGGTACAGAAAAAGAAGTAGAGATCAAGGGTAAAAAACAAAAAATAAAAATCCCAGCAGGGGTTGATAACGGTAGTGAAATTGCTTTTAAGGATTTTGTTATCGTGACTCAAGTTGCAACGAGCCCCAAATTTTCAAGACGTGGTTACGATATTGTTTCCGAACATTACATTGCTTTTTCCCAGGCAGCTCTGGGAGCAATTGCCGATATAGAAACCATAGATGGCACCGTCAGTATTCGTATTCCGCAAGGTACTCAACCAGGAACACAAATCAGGTTAAAAGGTAGGGGAGTCAAAAAATTAAACGGCCATGGCGCCGGCGACCATTACGTCATCGTCCGTCTCGATGTTCCCAAACATCTTTCAAAAGAACAAAAGCGTCTTCTTGAAGAACTGGAAAAAACATATTGAAAATGAAGTTTATCGTCGACCAAAAAATTTTTGAAAAATGGTCCGACGTAATTATTGGTGGCTTAGTTCTTTCTGATTTTAACAACAAAGGTAGCAATCAAGATTTATTAAAGTTATTAAGAGATCAAGAAGCCAAGACCCAACAAGCACTTGCGTCTCTCGAAATGGGCCAAGTGCCAGAAGTTGCTGCTTGGAGACAAGCTCATCGAGATTTTGGGTCCGATCCGCGCGATTTCCCGTCTTCAATTGAGTCTTTGCTGCGCCGAGCGCGCGGTGGCAAGCCTTTGCCACAAATCAATAAGCTCGTCGATTTATATAATTACATGTCCTTAAAATATTATGTCCCAGCAGGTGCAGAAGATGCAGACAAAATTAAAGGTAATGTACAGCTTGCTTTCGCAACAGGTACAGAAAGCGGCATGTATTTAGGATCAGATACCGTTGAAAATTGCCAAGAAGGCGAAGTAATTTACAAGGATGACGAAGGTTTTATCTGTAGGCGCTGGAATTGGCGAGAAGCAGACAGAACAAAGATAGACGAAAACACTAAAAATGCCCTTTTAGTTTTCGAAGCCATTCCACCAACAAATAGAGAAAAATTGGAAACCATCATTAAGGAAGCAGCAGATCTTTCAGCAAAATTTGTAGGTGGCACCCAAACAAGTTTTATTCTAGACAAAAACAATCCCGAGTTGTAAGCTTAAATTATGGCTAGTTATGGCAAAAGACCGCTTTGGCAATGGATTGTTATTTACGTGATTGTAGGTGCAGTCGCCTACGGACTAATTTACTATTTTGTTTTTGCTAAAAACGGCAGCAGTTACACCAATAATACTGGCGGCAATCAGCTACAGCAAAATCCCTATAGCTATCCAAAGTAACGTACTTCTTACAGATTTTTCTTCGAACTTTAACCAAATCAACTTAAAATTGACCTATGATTAAAAAAATTAAAGAAGGGTACCGTGTAATGGCCGAAAGCGGCCGCAATATGGGCACCTATAAAACGGAAGGCGAGGCCAAAAAGAGGCTTCAGCAAATCGAATACTTCAAGCACTCTAAGAAAAATTAGTGCCCAATAATCTTATCCTGTTATAATTCTTCACACTTCAAAAGCCAAATTGAAAAAATGATGACTGACAGGGTGGAATATGTGAGCACCAGAGGCGGGTCTGAACCCCGCTTTTTCTCTCGTGCACTGCTTTCTGGAATAGCAGAAGACGGCGGTTTATTTTCCCCAGACAAAGTACCTACTCTATCAGCTACAGAGCTTTCCCGGTTGCGGCCATTAAAATACTGGCAGCGAGCTTTCCATATACTTAGAAAATTTAATCCTGACATGCCAGATGTAACTTTAGGAGAAATGACTCGAGATGCCTATGGCAGTAACTTTGACAGTCTAGATGTGGCGCCCGTGGTGAGTATAGGAAACAGGCAATATATGCAGGAACTATGGCATGGCCCGTCAGGCGCTTTCAAAGATATGGCTCTTCAAATTATGCCCTTAATGTTTGAAGAAGCATGCGCAAAAGATAATAGAGCTCGCGAGGCAGCATCTTTGGGACCCCTTCGGTATTTTGTTATAGGCACAACTTCCGGTGATACAGGCGCAGCTGCAATAGAGGGGTATAAAAATAAACGCAGCTTGTCAATTGCTGTTTTTTACCCTCGTGGTAAAGTTTCCAGACTGCAAGAGCTTATGATGACAACCCAAGATGGTAACAATGTTTTTGTCGGAGCAATGGAAGGAGATTTCGATGCTATTCAAAGAGCAGCCAAAGAAACATTTGCAGACAAAGAATTCAATGATCTTTTGCTGGATCAATATGGTGTAGTTCTTTCCTCGGCGAACTCCATAAATTGGGGCAGAATAGTTCCACAAATTGCTTATCACGTTAGCGCTTATGTTGACTTGTTAGAAAAGGGAGTTATCGAGCCTGGCGATAAAATAGATATTGCAGTCCCGACTGGTAACTTTGGCAATATCTTGTCGGCATTTTATGCCAAACAAATGGGAGTTCCTATAAACAAACTAGTGTGTGCGTCAAACGAAAATAATGTTTTGACAGCTTTTTTACAAACAGGAATCTACGATATTAGGGAAAGGTCGATGAAGCAAACCCCTTCACCATCAATGGATATTTTAGTTTCTAGCAATGTAGAACGGCTACTTTACGAAATCACTCGTGATCCTGTCCGTGTTTATCGTTGGATGGAAGAGCTAAAAACAAATAAAGTTTTCAAAGTAGACGAAGATGTACTAAAGCGACTGCATGAGGATTTTTATGCGGGTTGGGTGGAAAATGATGAATGTTTACAAAATATAAAAGATCTTTTTGAAAGAAAAAACTACCTAATGGATACGCATACTTCTGTCGCTCATAGAGTAGCCCAAGAATATCAGGAGCAAAATCCATCTAATAGGCCACTGATTATTTCCTCAACAGCTCACTGGGCTAAATTCCCAAGAGATATAAGAAAAGCACTGTTAGGTAGTGACGCTAATCAAATTATTGCAGATGCTTCTCCGGAAGAAACCGAGTTTTCAATTATTTCTCAAATAATGAAATTAGTCCCGAATGCAACAGTACCGCAGAGCATTGCTACTCTTCAAGCTAAACCTGAAAGGTTTGCAGGCGTTGCAGACGCAGAAAGTGAATGGATCAAACGCGCAATTCTTTCATATTTACAACCAAAAGCGGCTTAAAATAGCCTCTAATATTTTTACTTCGATTAACAAGCATGATTTGACTCGCTTGACTTCATTTGCTAGAATTCGACTAGTTTTACAGTTCCTTGGAAACAAAGGCGCACATGCGCCTTTTTTTGAACCCTGGGACTTGCGACTAACGATTATCGATTTACGATAAACGATTAACGTCTAAAATGGCTATACAATCAAGATCCGAATTTGCGAGTGCTCTCAACCAGGTTTGTTCCGAACGTGGAATCGAACCAGAAGTTGTTATCGATTCCATCAAACAGGCAATTCTAGCAGCTTATCGCAAAGATTACGGTGAACCAGAAGGAATAGAAGTCGATCTAGACGCAAATTCCGGCGAAGTTAAACTTCATAAATATAAAAAAGATGTAACCCCGGCTGGTTTTGGAAGAATTGCCGCTCAAACCGCAAAACAAGTTATTTTACAAAGAATCAGAGAAGCCGAGAAAAACGCCATCCTGGAAGAATATTCAAGCAAAATTAACACCATCGTTTCTGGTGTTGTTCAACGAATTTCCGGTCCGGTTATTACTGTTAATCTTGGAAAAGCAGAAGCCATTATGCCCCCACAAGAACAAGGACGCACCGAAAAATATTTTGTTAATCAAAGGCTAAAATTTTACGTTGTTGGTATTAAAGAAGGCACCCGTGGCGAAGAAATCATTGTTTCCAGAAGCGACAATGGTTTGCTTGAAGGTCTGTTTAAACAAGAAGTCCCCGAAATTGCTTCTGGTGCTGTAGAAGTTAAAGCGATTGCCCGCGAAGCCGGCTCCCGCAGTAAAATCGCCGTTGCTTCTGGTCAGCTTGGTGTTGACCCAGTTGGTTCTTGTGTCGGCCAAAAAGGTGTGCGTGTTCAGGCTGTCATTAACGAATTAAATGATGAAAAAATCGACGTTATTGCCTACCAAGAAGACCTTGGCGAATTTATAAAAGCCGCCCTTTCTCCTGCTAAAGAATTGCAAGTCAAAATAGAAGAAGAAACAAAAACGGCAGAAGTAACCGCTCCAGACGATCAACTTTCTTTGGCAATTGGTAAAGAAGGTCAAAATGTTCGCTTGGCAGCCAAACTTACTGGTTACAAAATAGACATTCGTGGTACGAGCGGCACACCACGCGAGGTTGAACAAAGAGAAAAATCGGCAGTCGAAGAAGCTAAAAAAGCTCTTGGTGTTACAGACGAAGAGCCGAAAGCAGAAGGCACAACTGAAGAATCTTCAGCAACAGACGATTCCCAAAGTACTCAGGCAGTGCCCGATCCCAATATTGCAGCCAATCCAGATCTTGACCCTGTGCAACCAGAAGATGCCGCTGTTCTAAAAAGTCGCGAAGAAGAAGCCGATGCATCAGATAAAGAGCCATTGATAGCAGACAGCGAAGAGAAAAAAGAAGAAGCAGAAGCAGAAAAAGTTGCAGAAAATATTCAGGCAGCCGACGTAACCAAGGATTCAGACCCGAATGCTACAATAGATAAAGTAGATGAAACTGTCTCAACCGACGGCGAAAATAGTTAAATGAAAGCTTTTTCGCAAGCAAATACAAATATATGGACGAAAAACAAAGCCAATTTAGGCCACCTATTATCACCATCATGGGCCATGTCGATCATGGCAAAACGACTCTTCTAGACGCGATTCGTAAATCTTCTGTCGCTTCCGGCGAACATGGTGGAATTACCCAACACATCGGTGCATACCAAGTAGAATTTGAAGGTCATCTAATCACATTTGTAGATACCCCTGGTCATGCTGCGTTTGAACAAATGCGCTCTCGCGGTGCAGAAGTTGCGGACATTGTGATTCTTGTTGTGGCCGCCAACGACAGCGTTAAACCCCAAACAATAGAAGCAATAAAACATATTAAAAAATCTCAAAAGCCAATCATTGTTGCAATCACCAAAGTCGATCTTCCAGATATCAGCATTGAAAAAGTTAAGGGTGAACTACAAAAGTACGAAGTTGCAGTCGAAGGCCAAGGTGGAGATGTGCCTGTTGTAGAAGTTGCAGCAACTAAGGGCAAGGGCATAAGTGAACTGCTTGAAGTGATCAATCTATCATGGCAACTAAACCCGCAGCCAAGTTTGGCGAGTGATCCATTAGAAGCAGTAGTTGTTGAATCGTTTTTAGATCGTGGTCGGGGAGCAGTGGTTACAGTAATTGTCGAAAAAGGCACACTGAAAGTTGGCCAAAAAATCGTCGTGGATAACGATACTATAAATGTACGGGCGCTTGTAGATGATGCTGGTAAAAATATAAAAGAAGCAGGCCCAAGCAAGCCTGTTGAAATTTTAGGCTTCAAAAAAGCTTTAGAAGTAGGTTCCATTGTTCGCGACACCAACATAACAGCAGTCAAAGAAAAAGGTCCAGTAGATTACGCGGAAATTATTGCTCACGCCCAAGAAGTAAAAGATAAATTCAAAATTATTTTAAAAGCCGATGTTCTTGGTTCACTTGAAGCAATTTTGAATAATTTGCCAGAAAAAGTTCTGGTTGTAGCCTCCAGTGTCGGTGAGGTTTCGCAAACTGATATTTCTTTTGCCAAAGTTGCCAGTGCCCCAATTCTTGCTTTCAACATTAAAGTTAGTAATCAACTTAAAATTCAAGCAGAACGCGAAGGTGTTGTTGTTAAAGAATACCGCATTATTTACGAACTTCTAGAAGATATGGAAGCCGTCTCCGAAGGTTTTGAAGCGGCAAAATTGCAAGCAAAAGTTAAAGGACGCGCAAAAATCACTCAAATTTTCGAAATCGAAGGCAAAAAAATTGCAGGCTGTGTAGTCACAATGGGTAAATTGAACGTGGGTGAAACAATTTTTGTAAAAAAGAACGAAGATGATCCCGGCATAGAAACAAAAATTGCTTCTATCAAGAGATTCAAGAAAGATGTTCCCAGTATCAGCAACGGCCAAGAATGTGGAATCGCAATGGCCTCTAGTATTGACTTTGAGGCTGGAAATGTCATAGAATCCCTTGGCTAAATAGTTCTCCTGTCCACTATAATATCTTTGAAAATCGATTATTAGATTTTCAAATAGAGATATCAACAATGGATCAAGATCTTAAACAAAAAACTCAAGATAATATAACCAAAGCCCAATCAGTCATGGTTGCGGTTTCTCCGGATTCGGGCCTTGATGGTATGGCAGCCGGCCTTGGTTTATTTTTAGCTTTCCAAAAACTTGGCAAAAGCGCCTCCATTATGGCCCAAAGCCCAACAGCTGGTGATGCCCAAAAGCTTTATGGCGTTGACCAAATTGGCAAAGCTCAGGGTGTTACTAATCTTGTTGTCACAGTCGAAAATGCCGTTGATACGGTAGACCGCGTTTCTCATTTTCTAGATGGAGACAAATTAAAACTCACGCTGCACGCATTCCCAGGCTCGACTGGTCCAACCAAAGATCAGGTATCTTTTGCCGAAGAAATGACACAACCAGACGTTATTTTTGCAATTGGCTTCACAACAGAAGATAACTTGAAACAATATGTTACTCAAGTACAAAATATTTCCCCAAATTGTTGGCTTGTTAATATAAACACTCAAGATATGGGGCAAATATTTGCTCAACTTAACGTTTTTGACCCTAATGCTTCCAGTTTGAGTGAAATAACTGCTCAACTTATTGCCGATCTTGCTTTGCCAGTAGACGAGGATATCGCTTTTAACTTGTATGAAGGAATTTCTCAAGCAACCACCCAATTCAATCCCGGTCACGTTGGTACAAATACGTTCGAAATCGCCTCTTGGCTTATTAAGTTTGGGGCTGGTAAGGCAAGCTTTGCAGGTTCAAGCAAGCTATCACAGACGTCATTTCAACCCCAGCCTAGACCTCAATTTCAATCACAGCCGCAGCCGCAAACCCAGCCAATTTCTAGTACTCAACCTCAGTCGTCTGCTTTTAGTCAGATGTTAAATATCGGCCAGCAAATTCCAACAGAATCCCAGACACAGCCTCAAAATCAAGCGCAACCACAGGCAATGGGAGAAGTAATAGAAACACCAATCACACAAGTCGAAAGAGAAAAAGGTTCAAGTGGAGACGATTGGCTAAACCCGCCAAAAATCTACAGTGGCTCAAAATCCTTTGACACTAAAGAATAATTATTGTAATATCACATGACCTCTAGTCTCTATTCATAAGACTCTAGACACTAATCTAAATGGCAGCAGCAGCAGCAAAAAAACAAGTAATAGACAAGTTTAAAACTCACGAAGGTGATACCGGATCGCCAGAGGTTCAAGTGGCACTTCTATCACAAAGAATAGATACCGTCGGTCTTCACCTCAAATCTCACAATCATGACGATCATTCAAGGCGCGGTCTACTTTCTATGATCAATCACCGCCGCAGATTACTACATTATCTTATGCGCAAAGCGCCAGACCGCTACAAGGAAATTATAGGCAAGCTTGGACTTCCAAAGTAATCGCTTTATACCAAACATTGCTTTTTAGAGCCTATATAAGTTATAATAAGTAAAGTTAAGAGGAAAAAAGGTTGTTGGAAGTTGACTAGATGTAGCCCTAGGGGCTACATGTAACCGATTTCTAACTCCCAAAAGCCTCTTTTACCTACAAGAAAAGTTTTACTGTTCTCTGCATGAGAACCTTTTTGATTGATGCAAAATAAAGTTATTCGTAAAGAAATAGAACTTGGCGGACGCAAATTAAGCCTCGAAACCGGCCTACTTGCAGGTCACGCTAACGCGTCTATTCTAGCCACATATGGCGAAACTGTCGTTCTTGCAACTGCAGTAACAAAACCAGCCTCACCAGACGTTGGTTTTTTCCCACTGGCTGTAGATTTTGAAGAAAAACTTTATGCTGGTGGTAGAATCTCCAGCTCCAGATTCATCAAAAGAGAAGGTCGTCCTTCAGAAACCTCAGTTTTAACAGGAAGGCTTATCGACAGATCCATAAGACCACTATTTCCTAAAGATTTCCAAGCAGAAGTTCAAGTCATAATTACAGTTCTTTCCTTCGACGGAGAAAACGATCCAGATGTAGTATCGCTAATTGCCGCATCTTCTGTGCTTGCGATTTCAGACATTCCATGGAACGGCCCGCTTTCTGGAATGCGTGTTGGCAAAGTAGAAGATAAATTTGTTATCAACCCAACAATTGCTCAGTCAGCTGCTGCTTCTATGGAGATTTTAGTTGCAACCACCAAAGACGAAATAGTCATGATCGAAGCAGAAGGAAAAGAAGCTCCAGAAGCAGATGTCGCCGAAGGATTCAAAATGATTATTAAAGAAGGCCAAGCCGTTCTTGGGCTAATTAACGAAATGGTAAAAGAAGTAGGCAAGGAAAAAATGGAGTATGAAGTTGCCAAACTAGACCCTAAGGTTGAAGAAAAAATTAAGTCCTATATAGAGAAAAATATCATGGCTACTTTCGAAAAAGACAGCCTGGACGATGGTTGGTTTGGCAAAACATTAAAAATTCTAGAAGAAGAGTTTATCGAAAAAGCGCCAGACGAAGAAAAAGTCCATGGTAAGGTTTTGGCAAGCATGCTGGAAGATGCATCTACTCAAAAGCTTAGAGACGATATTTTGGTTAACAAAAAACGACCAGACGGAAGAAAACCAGACGAAATCAGGGAAATTTTCATAAAAGTACCAGTTCTTCCTAGAACCCATGGTTCGGCAATTTTTCAAAGAGGCGAAACTCAAGTTCTCTCGATAGCGACGCTTGCATCACCCTCGCTGGAACAATTAATAGAAGGCATGTATGGCGAAAGCAAAAGAAGTTACATGCACCATTACAACTTCCCGCCATATTCATCTGGCGAAGTTAAAAGAATGGGCTCACCCGGCCGTCGCGAAATTGGCCATGGTGCACTGGCAGAAAAAGCCTTGCTTCCAATGATCCCGTCACAAGATAAGTTTCCTTACACCATTAGAGTTGTTTCAGAGTGTTTATCCTCAGCCGGATCAACATCTCAAGCATCAGTCTGCGGCTCAACTTTGGCATTGATGGATGCCGGGGTTCCCCTAATAAACCCTGTTGCCGGTATTTCAATCGGCCTAATAACAGACGCCAAAGATAAAGGTAAATACGTTTTAATCACAGATATTGCCTATCAAGAAGATTCTCAAGGAGACATGGATTTTAAGGTCGCTGGTACTAAAAATGGCGTTACCGCGATTCAAATGGATATAAAACTGGATGGAATCTCCTTAAAAATTGCCGAAGAAGCATTGGAAAAAGCAAAAGTAGCCAGACTCGCAATTCTAGAAAAAATGCTAGAAGCAATCCCTGCTTCAAGAGAGAAAGTTTCACCGCATGCACCAACTGTTATTCTCATTAAAATCGATCCAAGCAAAATCGGCGAAGTTATCGGTTCCGGTGGCAGAACCATCAATAAGATCATTGCCGAAACTGGTTCTCAAATAGATATTAACGATGAAGGAACCGTCACAATTAGTGGTACAGATCCAGAAGCGTGCCAAAAGGCGGCAAAATGGGTAGAGGGCATCGTCAAAGAACCAGAACCAGGCGAAGTTTTCGAAGGACCAGTTAAGCGAATCTTGCCATTTGGTGCCATGGTCGAAATAATGCCAGGCAAAGAAGGCTTGGTCCACATTAGTAAACTGGCCAATCATCGGGTCGAAAAAGTAGAAGATGTTGTAAATGTCGGTGATATCGTAAAAGTAAAAGTTGCAGAGATAGATGATATGGGCAGAGTTAACTTAGCCATGGAAAATGTTGACACTACTGCAAAACGCGAAGATGCCAGGGGCAGTGGTGGTGGCGGTTATCGCGGTTCAGATAGGCGCAGTGGTGGTGGATTTGACCGCAACAGACGCCCTCCAAGAAAAAGGTTCTAAATGCTGCGTTACCCAAAATACGCTTTGGGTCTTTTGATAACAGCAGCAGTTGTGCTTTTTTTAATAATTTCCTTTTTCTTTACAAAAAAAACCAACGTTTCTAAATTTAATCTAAGCTCGGAAAATAACAAGTTTCGCCTGCAATTTAATATTTCTCAAAAAGACCAAAATAATTTTGCTAAGTTTTTAGAAAATGTCTCACTTCCTTCAAATACAGAAAAAGGTATTACTTTTGGCCTTGATGCAACCTCTTCTGCCATCCTTAATTTCCAAACACCAATAGAAGGTCAATTGAATCTATCGGCGACAAAAATTACGACAACAGGTAATCTTAACTTTCCACTCGTAACCAAAAATATTTCGAGTGAATCTTTTCTCTTTCCAAAAAACTTAAGTTTTGCCATAGCTGGGCCCAATCTTGGCGCTAGTGCTGCAACTTATCTCAATCTGCCACCAAAAGTAAAAGCAACAATAGAAGAAAACAGCGCAAGTGGTGGGCAAATACTTGCTTTCTTTGGACAAGCAGTAGACGGCGTATATATTTTCAAAACTGGGAACTTTGATATTGAATCGTTTAAAGATGCAAATCCTCAAGGCGGCCTTGTTTACAAGGAAGAAACAACAGAAAATACAAAATTCTCGCTGATTAATAATCTTGCTTCGTTTCAAGTAGGAGACTGGACAATTATGGCAAGTTCTCTCGAAAACGCCAAAACAATGCTTGCCCAACAAAAAGATCCAAAAGATTCAATCTATTTTCCACCCCAAACAGGCTCGACAACACCAACTATTGCTTTACTTTTTCAAAACCCAGTTCCAGAACAATTGCTATCAACAATATTTGGCAACAAAGAAAAAATTCCCGCCTTTCTTGCTAATATTCAAAAGATAGATTTTGCTGCAAAAAATCAAAGTTTTAATTTAACCGTTACGGCAAGAGATAAGTAGTCTTGGCGTGATATCATAAACCTCACATGCCTACTGCTCAGTACGAAGACATTCAGCTTTTAGAAACTAAGCTCCAAAACGCCAAGCTCCCCACAGATTTAAAACAAAAAGCCTTAGCCCAAGTAGAGCGCTTAGTCCGCATGGTCGCCAATCAAGGCTACTCACAAGAATATGATTCTACTGCTCGTTATATAGACTGGATTGTTTCCCTGCCTTGGGATAAACGCAGTTTAGATCCTGTAAATTTAGAAAACGCTAAAAAAGTCTTAGATTCAAACCATTATGGTTTGGAATCAATAAAAGAAAGAATACTAGAATTTTTAGCAGTTTCTGCGCTCAAAAATAAACAGGCTCAAGTAGAAACAGAAAATTCTAAAGCACCCGCTATTTTGCTTTTAGGTTTAGTCGGAACTGGCAAAACTACAATGGCCTATTCAATTGCTCAGGCCCTGGGTCGTAAATTCGGCAGAATTCCTATGGGAGGAATGGGAGATGCCCTTCAGCTGCGTGGTCGTGCCCGCGCATATCCAGATGCTGAACCCGGACAAATTGTCAAAACTATTCGCCGTGCTCAAACAATGAACCCAGTTATTCTTCTTGACGAAATTGATCGTGTCACAGACGAAGCGAGAGCCGACATTATGGGCGTTTTAGTAGAACTTTTAGATCCCGAACAAAATAACAATTTCCTGGACCATTATCTTGATTACCCTGTAAATCTTTCAGAAGTTCTTTTTATTGCAACTGCCAACAACACAGGTGGTATCGCAACTGCTGTTTTAGATCGTCTGGAAGTAGTCGAAATGCCCAGCTATTCCGATCAACAAAAAGTCACAATTGGCAAAGAATACCTGCTTCCTCGCGCCATAAAAACTAATGGCCTAACAGATCAAGACATCGCTTTTGACCAAAACGTTTGGGAACAAATTGTCCGTCCGCTTGGATTTGATGCTGGCATGCGCACGCTAGATAGAACCATATCGGGTATTTGTCGCAAAGTGGCGAAATTAAAAGTCGAGGGCCAATTAAAAGAGAAGCTTACAATTACCGTCGCAAACATCAAACAGTATACCCCAAGTTGGTAAATTAGACCCATAGTAGCATTTTCTTAAAATCTATGCTATATTTACCGAAGCTGTTGTAACTTGGGAAATACCAACTTTCTGTTCAAGAAAGTTTATATTCCTATATACTTTGTACTTTTGTACTTTGTACAATTAACTTATCAGCTTGCCCATGGCCAGACGTCGTCGCAGAACCAGAAATTTAGGTGGTGGTAATCCACCAATTGCACTCGAAAAAAAGACTATAAAAACAATTCTCGGAATTGGTGTTATCGGTTTTGCAATCCTTCTCTTAATTTCCTTTTTTAACCAAAGCGGAGTTTTACTGTCAATCCGCGATCCGTTTTATAAATATTTTGGCGCTGGCATTATTTTTGTTCCAGCTGTTTTAGTCTTAATTAGCCTTCCACTTTTATCTCTCCATAATCGTCTAACGAAAATCAATGTTATTTTTGGCTCAATTGGAGCCCTCTTATCATTTATTGGCCTGGTTGGCATTTTTTCTGATGAGTTTGGTGGAAAACTAGGCATGATTTTAGCAAGTACCCTCAGTTCGTTTGTCACACCAATTGGCACTTTTTTCATTCTTTTACTTACGATAATTGTTAGCGTTGTAGTTGCTGCCAACACAAGCTTAAATGATGCAGTTGGGGCAATTGCTGCAGTTTTCAAGGCAATAGCTCACGGATTAGGTGCCGTTAAATCAAAAATATTTAAAAAACCAGAACCCAAGTTTGCC
>JACPYZ010000070.1 GCA_016195765.1 Candidatus Curtissbacteria bacterium
ACTCGCCTTCGGAGGCCACTTAACTCACGGCCAACCGCAGTCGGCAACGGGCAGATTCTTTAAACACACCCTTTACGAACTTGGCCGCGACTGCAGATTGGATTTTGATGCCATCGAAAAACAGGCAATGAAGGAAAAACCCAAAATTATCGTCTGTGGATTCACCGCCTACCCCAGAACAATCGACTTTAAACGATTTGCCGAAATTGCCGACAGCGTTGGTGCTTATTTACTCGCCGATGTCTCCCACATTACTGGCCTAATAGTTGCTGGCGTCCACCCCAACCCTGTTCCTTATGCCCATATTATAATGACAACCACCCACAAAACTCTTCGCGGCCCAAGAGGCGCCATGATAATGGTGACCGACCGCGGTTTAAAAAAAGACCCGGAACTTGGCGAAAAAATTGATAAGGCCATTATTCCCGGTATCCAAGGCGGTCCACACGACAACCAAACAGCCGCCATCGCTGTTTCCCTAAAAGAAGCAGCCACGCCAGCTTTCAAAAAATACGGTGCCCAAATTGTTAAAAACGCCAAAGCTCTTGCTGCCGAACTTACAAAATCTGGGTTTGACCTAGTAAGCGGCGGTACGGATAACCATCTCATTCTTATCGATTTAAGAGGCAAAGAAGTTAACGGGGCAACCGCAGCCTACGCCCTGGAAGTTGCCAATATCGTCATTAACAAAAACGGCGTACCTTTTGACACCCAGCCACCTTTTTACCCTTCGGGAATCCGCCTCGGCACCCCGGCAATCACGACCCGCGGCATGAAAGAAGCTGATATGAAAAAGGTCGCTGCCTGGATGACCAGAGCAATAGAAGAAGTAAAAGATGAAAAATTGCCAGCTGGCAAGGAAGAAAGAACTGCTTTTTGGAAAGAAAGCAAAGCCCGAATTGGCAAAAACAAAAACCTGTTGAAAATTGCCGCCGAAGTAAAAGCATTCACGAAGAATTTTCCCTTACCTTAAAGCCAATATTTTGTATAAAGCATTAAGTATTTAGTATGCTTAACGCATGGCCACCATTTTAGACGGCAAAGCAATAAGAGACGAGATCGCCAAAGATCTATCATCTAAAATCCAAAACCTAAAATCCCAGCCCAAGCTTGCGATAATCCAGATTGGCGACGTTCCCGAAAGCAACACCTATATTGGTCAGAAAATTAAATTCGGGCAAAGCGTTGGGGCAATTGTTGATCATATTAAACTACCTGAAGATGTAACCATGGAAGATGTCGTTGGCAAAATCGAAGATCTAAACAGCGACACAAATACCCATGGAATTATTGTTCAGCTACCAATTCCACAAAATTTAGATAAAGCGGCAATTATTGAAAGCATCACACCCGAAAAAGATGTTGACGGCCTGCATAGCGTTAATGTAAAAAAGTTACTCGACAATGACCCAAGTGGGTACATTCCTGCTACAACTAAAGGAGTAATAACTATGCTCGAACATTATAACGTAACAATAAGTGGTAAAAATGCTGTTGTAATAGGCCGATCAGCTCTTGTTGGTAAACCAACCGCTCTTGCACTTTTGAACCATGATGCCACTGTTACCGTTTGTCATTCCCAAACCAAAGACTTGCCAAAAATGACCCAAGCCGCTGATATTATAATTTCCGCCGTCGGCTCCCCCGGTTTGGTTACCAAAAAACACGTAAAACCAGGCCAAGTAGTTGTAGATGTGGGCACAACAATCGTTGATGGAAAATTAAAAGGTGATGTCGCATTTGAAGAAGTGGAAAAAGTCGTCGAGTTTATTTCCCCGGTTCCAGGTGGTGCCGGTCCGCTCACGGTTGCTTCTCTTTTTCAAAACCTATTAAAAGCCTACGAAGGCCAAAATGCTTGACGAAAAATTCGCAATAGTCTCGGCGATTTTGATCGTTGTAGGAGATCTTGCTTACCTTACCCAAACCATCAAAGGGAAAAATAAACCGAATAAAGTTACTTGGTTCTTCTGGGCTTTTGCCCCACTTTTAGCATTTGCCGCGCAGATTGACCAAAAAATCTTCTGGCCGTCTCTTTTGACGCTTTCATCAGGTCTTGTCGCCCTTTTTATTTTCTTTGCTTCTTTTAGAAACAAAAATGCTAATTGGAAAATTACCAAATTCGACATTATTTGCGGTGGGCTAGCCCTTTTAGGACTGATCCTTTGGCAAATAACCAAAGTGGGGAACATCGCCATTGCCTTTAGTATTCTTGCTGATGGCGCTGCGGCTTTGCCCACAATCAAGAAAGCTTATCTGGTGCCAGAAACCGAAACTTGGTTTACGTTTTTTATGGACACCATAAGCAGCATAATACTTCTTTTGACATTAAAAACCTGGAACTTTGCCAATACCGCCTTTTCTCTTTACCTTTTAATTTCCTGCGGCACACTTTTTCTTTTAATTCGTTTTCGCATTGGGGAAAAAATTAGCAAAATTATAAACTAAAAAATTACTTCAAATTCCAGCTCAGATTGTGCCTTTATAAAACCTAACGTTCTCTGCCTGGAGATTGTCTTAAGGATACTTCTTCCCTAACTCTGTCAAGCCATTCATCCGCCACATTACTATCTATACCCACCGGCAGCTTAAACTCGACTAAAATGTCACTTCTTGGCACTCTCGTTAACATTCCAACTGGTTGTCCTTCAAAATTGGTGACGTTTGAATTAAATACACGACCCGATCCTTCTTTTCGTATTAGCATCCGAACGGATGCGGTGTCCCGCCCTTCTTCAAGGGCTCTTGTGTGCACTGCTAGCATTTCATGTAAATAGCTTTCGGGAACCAAAAGTCTCTTCGCCACAAAGTATTTCATATTAAACTGAAGCAAATTTACACCCGATAAAATCTAAAGTCAAACTTGCACTAATTTCAGCTTAACCATAAACTCTACCTGAAATGTACGCAGACGTAGCAGTTCCTTCTTATAAAGGTCCGAACGCTGACAGCTTTACTTATGAGATTCCCAAAGATTTAGAAGTAAAACCCGGGCAGCTGGTGATGGTGCCGTTCGGGAGGAAGCAAGAAATAGGTTTGGTTTTGAGTACCGACTCAAACCTACCAACCACTGACTACAAGCTTAAATCCGTCGATTCCCTGATTTTTGAAAAACCCTTTCTGCTTCCCTATCAACTTCAATTAATAGACTGGATGGCAAGTTACTACTTGGCAACGAAGAATAATGTAGCAGCCGCAGTATTACCTGAACTACCAGAAAGGCGTCAAGAAGTATCAGGCATCAAGTATCAGGTATCAAGAACCCATCAGACGCTCGTACTTGTTCCAACCATCAACAATATTCCCCAGACTATGGCTTTGTTCCCGAAGGCGGCCAGTGCCGTTGTTTATCACAGCGATTTAAAACCCAAGGAAAAACTTGATGCTTGGCAGAAAACCTTGAGCGGCCAGGCGGATTACGTGTTTGGCACCAGACAAACCATATTTTTCCCAGCCCCCAACTTAAAAAAAATAATAATCTTAAACGAGCATGACGATTCTTACAAAGACCAAAGAGCTCCATATTATGATACCCTCACTGTCGCCCAAAAGTTACTCGAGCTGACACAATCAAAGCTTGAAATTATCGATTCTTCACCCAAGATCACAACTTACTTTAATCACAAAGAAGTAACAAAAATCGCCAAGCCTAAACAGGAAGTTAAAACCAAGATTGTTTCCATGCTAAACGAAAAACTGGGTGGCAACAAAACACCAGTTTCTTATGATTTGGAAGTCACAACTAGCGATACCCTTAAAGCAGGCGGAAAGGTTTTACTTTTTTTAAATAAAAAGAAAGAATCGGGCACTCTTTATTGCAACAACTGTAAATATCAAGAGTCTTTAGAAAAAGAACCGGATAAGTGCCCCAACTGTGGCAGCCCTGAAATATTTTTCGCAAGCTTAAACGTTGGTTCGCTGGCAAAACAAATTGCCAAACTCTTTCCAAAAGTTGGCATTAATATTCTGGCCGAAAAAAAAGGCCATTTACCTTTTGTCGGTAATCAATTGTCAATCGACATCGCAACCTCTGCAGTTTTCTATCAACTATTGCCGAAACACTATGACCTGGTCGCAGCAATTTCTACAGATAGCACGCTGAATATTCCTGAATTTTCTGCCCCAGAAAAAGCCTATACCCAAATAACAAACCTCAAACGCCTTTCAAAAAAGTATTTTATTCTGCAAACTTATCAGGTGGATAACTTTACAATCCAATGTGCCGTCGAAGGCAATTACCAAGCATTCTTTGAAGCACAAATAAAAGAGCGCCAAGCGCTTTCGTATCCACCTTATTCGCAACTAGTCAAGCTTGTTTTAGAAAGCAAAGAAGAGCCAATCGAAAAACTAACATACGAGCTTAAATCCACCATCCCGCAACCAATCTCTATCCTCGGCCCATTTGTCCCCATTTATAAAAAGGCCAAGCCCACCCAGCATTTGATTATCAAAGCACCCACGAAAACCGGCAGCTTAAGCGAGAAAGAAAAGGTACTGGACGTAATAAACATAGCGCTCAAAGCCGCAAATGCCGCTAAAACCGCCAAACAAATAATAGTTGACCCATTAACCCTAAATTAGATTTACTCTCGCCATTTCGGATAAAATTAAATAAATGACAGATTTTGTAGCACTTCCAGATAAAAGAATTCGCCAAACTTCCGAAACTGTTCGCGGTTTTGATAAAAGGCTTGGTATGGCAGCACCCCAAATTGGGGTTTTTAAAAAAGTCTTTGTTGCCAAAATTCGCAACAAATTTAAACCTTTTGTGAACCCGCAAATCGTAAAGTACGGCCGCGAAGAAACGGCGCTTTTGGAAGGATGTTTTTCCGTAAAGGGAATTTATGGACATGTGATGCGTCCGAGCGAAATTGATGTAACAGCCCAAGACACTTACGGCAAAAAAGTCGAGATGCACCTAAAAGGTCTGCCCGCCAAAATCTTCCAGCACGAACTGGACCATTTAAGTGGTAAATTATTTATCGATTTGATCTTGGACCAAAACGGCAAATTGTTTCGCGTAGAGAAAGATAAAGAAGGCAACGAAACACTTGTGGAGACAACGATATAGATTTTGGATGATAGATTATAAATGACAGATTCAAACCTTAAAATAGCTTTTTTCGGCACCCCGCGGCTTGCCCAAATAGTCCTTTTACATTTGCTGGATAGCGACTTTAAGCCGTCTATTATTGTTACCTCTCCGGACGCCAAAAGCGGCCGGGGTCAGAATTTAAACTTCTCCCCTGTCAAAACAACAGCCACGGAAAAAGGCATTGAAGTTATACAAGATTTAAAACAGCTACCCCAATTTGATTTGGCAATCCTTATTGCCTTTGGCAAAATACTACCAAAAGAAATTCTGGGAATCCCCAAATATGGATTTTTGAATATTCACCCGTCGCTATTGCCTAAATATCGCGGCCCTTCACCAATCCAGACGGCCATTTTAAATGGCGACGGCGAAACAGGTGTCACAATTATCAAACTAGACGAGCAAGTTGACCACGGCCCAATGTATGGCAAAAAGACAATCGAAATTGAAAAAACAGACACTCATATGGCACTGATTGAAAAGTTAGGACTACTTGGAAGCAACTTGCTTTTGGAAGTTCTTCCGAGCTATTTGGCAAACAATTTAAAAGCAGAAGAACAAGACCACGCACAGGCAACAACCACAAAGCACATTGCCAAAACCGATGGATTTATTGATGTTCAAAACCCACCAGACCCGCAAACTTTAGACCGAATGATAAGAGCCTACTTTCCTTGGCCAACCGTTTGGGCAGAAATAGGGACTAGAGACCGAGAACCTGAGACAAGTAAGCTGAGAATCAAGTTACTACCCAACCAAATCGTTCAGCCCGAAGGCAAAAAACCGATGGGAATCAAAGAATTCTTCAATGGCTACCCTCAAGCAAAAGCACAAATGGAAAAGCTTATTGCCCAAACCTGAGACCGGTCATTACTTTAGAAACAACTGTTTTTATTACATCGATCACCTTGATTACAATTGGTGGAACTTTAAAACCTTCGCCAGTTGCGGCTCTTATCTGCGCTTCTTGAGAAAGCCTGTGAGCTGCTTGAGGAAATTGTTCTTCCCCTACTTTTCTTTCTGCTTCTATTACTTCGCGATCGACAATTTCGTGAACATCCCGAGATTCCGACCTGGGCGTTGGGGTCCCGTGTTCCATACCACTTTGCTGATGAAACATGTGGCGCAAACGTTCTTCTTCTCTGGCTTGTTCTGCTGCTCTTTCATTTTCCCTTTCGAGTGAATCTTTAAGATAACTTGCGACCGCACCTGGTTGCTCTTGCGCACCGACTTCACCAATAACAGGACCGTGACCCTCGGTTGGTGCAGAAGGTGCTTCTGAAGCCATTTCAAAACCGGGAGCTTTGCTTGCCATGCCTTAGCCTGTTTGCTGCAAAGTAGAAAAACTGCTGTTTTGTTCTGTTTCAATCTTTGTCACGTCGGTCAACAACTCTTGCACAACTTCGCGCGTGACCTTTTCGAGCTTTTCCTTAAGTTCTGGGTCTTGGTACGCTTGATGCATTCCTTCTTGAACCTCAAGATCGGTCACTGTATCGTCGCTAAAATATGCCATCATTTTTTGGTATAGTTCTGGGTTTTCTTTTTCTATCTCGGCCAAAACACGAATAATCAAATATTCGTAGAAGGTGCGCACAAAACCCTCGCGCTTTACTTCGGGATAATTAGAATTGACCAGCAAATTAGTCAAAATGTCGTCAATCGTCGTCATTTAATGACCCCCCAACATACCAGCAATGGAAACAGCTTTAATTAGTACATTTTTCATGGCACTCATGAACCTAGTACTCATTTTTACACGGGTATTTTCTGGGCTATGATTCTTTATGTATTCTTGATTGAAAGCATTCCTCTGCCCTTGTAGCTCCGCGACAGCTTGTGGATCAGTGATTAGCTTGCCAATATCTTTCGGTGCTTGCAATCCTTCTGGCATCTTTAGCTCCTCGCTAGTTACCGGCCCTGCTGGCTTTTCTGTAGTGGCGGCTTCAACCGACCCAGCCGTTGCACCTCTGGCTAATTCTTGCAATCTCGCTTCTGCTTCTTCACGATGTTGACCAGGAAGCATAGAAATTAGATCACGGAAATGGCTCATTCTCCCATTGTGACTATCGTCTGGGTGATCAGCAGGTTCGCCGGGTTGGCCAGACGGACGTTCAAGAACCGCCGTGTTGCCTTCGCGAGATTCGTCCATTTAAATAAATGGTAGCACAAAGTTAGATTTAGTCATTAGCTGTTAGCTATTGGAGATTAGTTAGACAGTTGCCTGGAGAACTTCAA